>JAPKBY010000245.1 GCA_028823185.1 Planctomycetota bacterium | reverse complement strand
CTTCCTCTGCGGGGGCTTCCTCTGCGGGGGCTTCCTCTGCGGGGGCTTCCTCTGCAGGAGCTTCCTCTGCCGGGGCTTCCTCTGCGGGGGCTTCCTCTGCGGGGGCTTCCTCTGCGGGGGCTTCTGCAGAAGGGGCTTCCTCTGTAGAAGCCTCCTCTGCGGGCACCTTCCCAACTACGACTGCGCTCTTCAACTCAGACTCATCAGCTGATGAGAGCTCGTCTGTTTCCTCAGATGCGGCCGTAGCGGCCACCTTGGGCTTGCCGTCCTCATCAACGAACTTGGCGTTCTCCTCATAATCAGCGTGGACGAAGGAGAGCCCGATCTTGCGCTCCTCGACATCAACTCTGATCACGCGGACTTCGACCTTCATCCCTGCCGTGAGCACCTCTTCCGGGCTCTCGATCTTGTGGTCAGCGAGCTCCGAGATGTGCAAGAGACCTTCGAGGTCCTCATCCATCTTGACGAAAGCTCCGAAGCTGGTCGTCTTGGTCACGTATCCACTCAACAGATCTCCAAGGTGGAACTTGTTCGGGATCTCTTCCAGCCATGCATCAGGCGTGAGCTGCTTGACACCGAGCGCGATCCGCTTCTTCTCTTTGTCCACCGAGAGCACGACGGCGCGAACAGCGTCGCCTTTCTTAACGACTTCAGAGGGATGAGTGACCTTCTTGGTCCAGCTCATATCACTGACGTGCAAGAGGCCGTCGATGCCTTCTTCGATCTCAACGAAGGCGCCATAGGAGGTCAGGTTCCTGACGGAACCTTCAATGACCGTACCCACGGGGTAGTGATCGTCGACGAGATCCCAGGGGTTCGACTCAGCCTGCTTCATGCCGAGTGAGATCTCTTGCTTGTCATGGCTGATCTCAAGCACGATCACTTCGACTTCACCGCCAGCCGTCACAAGCTCTGAGGGGTGGTTGATACGACGCGTCCATGACATCTCGGAGATGTGAACGAGTCCTTCGATTCCCTCTTCGAGCTTAACGAAGGCACCATAAGACATGATATTCACCACGTTGGCCTTGTGCTTCGAGCCGACGGGATAGCGATCTTCGATGCCGTCCCACGGCGAGGCAGTGCGCTGCTTGAGGCCGAGAGCGATACGCTCGCGGTCTCGATCAATGCGCAGAACCTTGACTTCAATCTCCTGGTCGAGCTTGACCATCTCTGAGGGGTGGTTGATCCGGCCCCAAGACATGTCAGTGATGTGGAGGAGTCCGTCAATACCGCCGAGGTCAACGAAGACACCGAAGTCGGCGATATTCTTGACCACGCCGACCCTGACCTGCTCTTCCGTGATCTCGCTGAGGAGACCTTCCTTGAGACGTTGGCGCTCTTCTTCGAGCAGTTTGCGTCGACTAATGACGATGTTCGAACGCTCGACGTCGATCTTGATGATTCGAGCGCGAATGCCCTCGTCGATGAGATCGGAAGATTCGTGTGCGCGTCGGAGGTTGACCTGACTCGCGGGGAGGAAGCAACTGACGCCTTCGACGTCTACGATCAAGCCGCCCTTGATCTTGCGCTGAACGACGCCTTGGACCTCGTCTCCTTCGTTGTACTTAACGCTGACTCGTTCCCAAGCGCGCTGCCTATCAGCCCGACGCTTCGAGAGGACAGCCGTGTTGTCCTGGTTGTCATCACCCTCGTAATAGACCTCAAACTCTTGGCCTTTCTCCGGCAATGTGTCGCCGAACTCTGACATGGAGACGCTGCCTTCAGCCTTCCCGCCAATGTCCATGACGACGGTCTTTGTCCGCTCGTCAACTGAATCAACCACCGCGATGAGGATGGTGCCAGGTCGGATGTCGCGAACCGACTCGGTGAGCTGAGTGTCAAGGTCTTCCGCGGAGATGTCAGACAAGAGGCTGTCAAGCTTCTGTTCTAGTTCATCGTTGGAGAGGTCAAAGCGCTTGAAGCGCGCGGATGTAAGAGCCATATAGAGAGCGTGAGGGGCGCGAGATGCCCTTCGAGGGTTAGGAGTTTTGAAACGACGACTGACGACCCAGCCGTGGAAGAGAGGCCCAAAAAACTAGGCCTCAGACGGGTCGACGCCCCACTTGCACAGCGCAATGAGGGCGGGAGAGCATAGCGCCGTCCATGCTTTGGATCCACGCTGAGGCGCGGAAAGAGCCCAATCCTCAGCTATTCTTAATGATTGAGAGCATCAACTTCACGACCTCTGAAGCCTCCAGAGTGCCCGTATCCACGACAGACACCCCCTCTCCACGCATCAACGGGGAGTCTGCCCGAGTAGAGTCGAGGTGATCCCTGCGTTTGATAGCGGCCAGGATCAGCTCATAGCCTTCCCCAGCAGCACCGTCTTCCCCAGCACTGCCTTCTCCAGCACGGCGCTGCATGGTCCTGCGACGCGCTCGCTCCTCGGCGGAGGCTGAAAGGAAGAAGCGGTGATCGGCCTCAGGGAAGACCACAGTGGTGACATCACGTCCCTCCGCGACGGCGCCTCCAGCCTCTGCGGCCATTTCGCGCTGCAAAGGTACGATCGCTGCTCTTACCCCTGAGTGTGCCGCGACAATGGAGACAGCTTTATCGACATCTGCGCTTCGAATCTCAGCCCCCCTCAAGACACCATCAACACAGAGCCCTTCCGCAGAGAAAGCCAGGTGGGTCCTCCTGGCTAAAGAGGCGCAGGCTTCGGCGTCTGCGAGCTCGAAGCCATCCTCGAGCACCTTCCATGTGATCGCGCGATACATCGCGCCCGTGTCTAGAAAAGGGACCCCCAAGACTCCTGCGAGCGCCTTCGCGACAGTGCTCTTTCCAGCCCCAGCGGGTCCGTCGATGGCGACTATCATGACCTGCGCTCCTTTTTAAAGCCCGAAGGCGCCCCCACGAGCCGTCCGTCAGAGTCAACAGCAAGGCTGTCGAGGTCGCCCCCAAAGGCGTCCAGAACTATCCAGCGTAAGCCGCCATCAACCGTCTCATCCCGCCATCGATGTGCGTGCCCACAGACCAAGCTGCTCGAGCTGTGGGCTTCACAGAGCGCGGTCACGACGTGCTCCTGCATAGCCATCTCCTCTGGAGCCTTAGCGGTGATCGCCCGCTTAGATTCATTCCGAAGGCGGCGCGCTAACCAAAGCGAGGCGAAGAGAGGCAACGAGAGGAGCCCTCCAGAGACCAACTTTGACCGAAGCACGCGGCGCATTCGCTGATAAGAGACATCCATGGTGCACAGCTCGTCTCCATGAACGAAGAGCGTCCGCCGCCCGCTCTCGTCAACTCCAATAAGTGCGTCGCCGTGCAAGGTCGCGCCGGCTTGGACAGCCACGCGCTCATCCAGGAGAAAGTCCCGATTCCCCCACAGGAGATGCACAGCCCCGCCCCGAGCTCCGTGCCCTTTGAGTGCATGCAAGGCAATCGAAGCCCCCTCTGAACTCGCATGCCCCGGACCGACCCAAGCATCAAAGAGGTCACCAAGAATGATCAGCCTCGTAGAGTTCGGACGAGCTCGAACCCACACGGCGAACTCCTCGCAAGCCACAAGGTCAGCGGGGTCTAAGTGAAGATCGGCGATGACCACGACTCCCTCAGAGAGCGTGATCTCTCCTGTCCCTGCTGTCGACTTCACGACCTCAGTCCTTCCCCAGATCATGATCTCGCAGCTTCTCCCACAGGACCTTCCTTGAGATCCCCAAGAGATCTGCCGTCTGCGAGCGGTGGCCGCCCGTGGCCTCCAAGGCTCGCTCGAGGTGTCGCCTCTCCGCCTCTCGAACAACCGTCCGCAGCGGCTGAACCTCATCGTTCACTTCGATGGCGTCCCGCCATCTCGAATCCTTAGGCAAGAGATCTTCTAGAGCGAGCTCACTGCGCCCTCCAGCCAAAGCGATGGCTCGCTGAACAGCGTTCTCTAGCTCCCGCACATTTCCAG
>JAPKBY010000244.1 GCA_028823185.1 Planctomycetota bacterium | reverse complement strand
CTACGAGAAGGCCTAGCCGTCGCTAACGGAGTCATACCCGCCAAGAGCACCAAGCCCATCTTGGAGAATGTGTGTCTTGTCGCAACAGCTGCAGGCTTAGAGATCCTCGGCACAGATCTAGAAGTGTCCCTGCGCTACACCATCGACGATGTCGAAGTCAGCGATCCTGGAACGGTCGTCATACCTGCGCGAGTGGCGTTGGACTTTATTCGTGACCTCTCCAGCGAGACCGTAACGCTAGAGCTGGGAGAGGATGAGAACATCACGATTCAAGGAGGCGAAGACAGCTGCGAGCTGGTCACGATTGACCCGGATGAATATCCAGTCATTAGCCGCTTCGATGAAGACGGAGCCTTCTCCATTCAAGGAGGGAACCTTACGCGCCTCGTCGGGCAAACCGCTTTCGCTGCAGCGAGAGAAGGCGGGCGCTATGCGATGCACGGAATCCTCACAGAGGTGAAGGACAATGAGTTGAGGATGGTCGCGACAGACGGACGCAGATTGGCGCTCGCTTCAACAGTCGTTGAGGCAAAGAAGTCTTCTAAGGAGCCCGCGATCGTCCCGACAAAGGGCATGCAGCTCTTTTGCCGAGTCATCTCCGACCCCTTAGACCAAGTCTCGATGCAGTTCGGGAAAAACCAAGTCGGAATGAAGACCCGCAACGCGGAGGTCTTCGCGAGATTGATCGACGGCGAGTATCCGCGCTATAGCGCGGTCATTCCTGAAGAGACCAAGAACTCAATCGAGGTAAACGCAGAGATGTTCGGCCGCAAAATACGGCTGGTCTCAAATGTCACCGGCGATGATGCGCGAGCCGTTCGCCTGGACATCAAAAAAGGAGAGGTTGAGTTCTTTGGGCGCTCAGCTGGCCGCGGAGAGGCGCACGCCCAGATGGAAGGCACCTTTAAGGGATCGAAGACAGAGATCTCTTTCAACCCTGACTATGTCCTCGAGGGACTTAAGAAATGCGAGTCAGACCTTGTCACCTTGGAGTTCAATGACAAAACGAGCCCCGGCAAGTTCAGGCTCGGAGAGAACTACATCTATGTCGTAATGCCGATCACAGTTGAGGCTTAAAGAGCCACAACTGCAGAACCGGTAGAACAGAGCAACACGTGGAAAAAGAGCAACGCAAAGGCCAACAGGTCATTCTAGGAGACGCCGTAAAACGCTATATGCGGACGAGCGGCATCTCGGCGAGAGAGAGCGCAGGCGCGATCTTCTCGGCGTGGAACGACGCAGCCGAAGCACTCTTAGGTATACGCGTTCCAGCGGTCCGCTTTAAAGGAGGAGAGCTCGTCGTCGAGACAGCCTCGTCCGCCCAACTACAAGAGCTCAAGAGCTTTCAAGGCGAAGAGCTACGGCGTGAAGCCAACAGGAGGCTAGGAGGAGAGAAGATCTCCCGTGTCTCTTTCAGAATCGGAAACCCATCATGAGCGAAGAAAAGAAGCCGAAGGCCCTGCAGGCTGAATACGGCGCAGACGCGATCACAGTCCTGGAAGGCCTTGAGCCTGTTCGTATCCGACCTGCGATGTATATCGGGGACACAGATGTGCGTGGCCTCCACCACCTCATCTGGGAGGTCGTCGACAACTCCATTGACGAGGCCTTGGCGGGACACGCTTCGCTGATCAAGGTGAGGATTCACACGGATGGCTCCGTGTCCGTCTCAGATGACGGCCGCGGGATCCCCACAGGGATCATTAAGTCAGAGGGCAAATCGGCCGTCGAGATCGTCCTGACCCGACTCCACGCTGGAGGTAAGTTCGACGGTGATGCCTACAAGGTCTCCGGAGGGCTGCACGGCGTCGGCGTCTCATGCGTCAACGCGCTCAGCGAGACCCTTGAGGTGACCGTTTGCCAAGGCGGCAAACAACACGAGATGACCTTCCATCGCGGCGTACCCGTCGCAGACCTCGCCATCACCGGGGACTCTAGCGAGACCGGAACAACGGTGCGCTTCTGGCCGGATGACACGATCTTCACAACCAAAGAGATCCAGTACGACCTGGTCGTGAGGAGGCTCAGAGAGCTCGCCTATCTAATGGGCACGCGCGGCATCGCGATCGACCTCTTTGACGAGAGAACAGAGGCTGGAGAGTCTTTTGTTTTCCCTGGGGGCCTTAGCTCTTTCGTTGATCACCTGAACGCAAACCGTACGCCGATTCACGCCGACGTCCTGCACTTCACCAAAAGCCTGAACGCCCCCAAGAAAGAGGGCGGCGCAGAGTACGAAGTTGAGATCGCGCTTCAGTACACGGACGCGTACCAGGAGAACGTCCACACCTTCGCCAACAACATCAACACGCACGGGGGGGGGACGCACCTCTCTGGGTTCCGCTCTGCGTTAACGAGGACGCTGAACCATTACGCCAAAGAGCAGAAGCTCATTAAGGAGAACGAGAAGCCGTTGACCGGCGATGACTTCCGCGAAGGGTTGACCGCGATCGTCTCCATCAAGCTCCCGAACCCTCAGTTCGAAGGGCAGACAAAAGACAAACTCGGGAACCGCGAGACAGAGGGCGTGGTCGCGACCATGTTCAACGAGACGCTTGGGATCTTCCTTCAAGAGAACCCAGCTGTCGCCAAGGCGGTCGTGCAGAAAGCGCTCCGCGCCATGCAAGCCAGAGAGGCCGCGCGAAAAGCGCGCGAGCTGGTGCGAAGAAAATCGGCTCTCGCTAGCGGCAACCTGCCGGGCAAGTTGGCTGACTGCCAAACCAAAAACAAAGACGAGTCCGAAGTCTTCCTAGTCGAGGGAGACTCGGCTGGAGGCTCGGCCAAGATGGGTCGAGACCGGCGCAATCAAGCCATCTTGCCGTTGAAAGGAAAGATCTTGAACGTAGAGAAGGCGCGCCTCGACAAGATGCTCGCTCACTCGGAGATTCAACTGATCATCTCCGCCCTCGGCTGCGGAATCGCGGAAGAGTTTGACGCGGAGAAGCTGCGCTACGGGAAAGTCATCATCATGACGGACGCCGACGTAGACGGATCGCACATCAGGACCCTGCTCTTGACGTTCTTCTTCCGCCACATGCGCGAGTTGATTGAGCGCGGGCACCTCTACATCGCGCAACCTCCCCTCTATAAGGTTCGCGACAAGAAGAAGGAGCGCTACATAACGACTGACGCGGAGCTGCGTGAGATCTTGTTGGCGCGTGGAACGGGATCGCTAAAGCTCGCTTTCGAGCAGAAGGGGCAAGAGACCGCACAGTGGTCCGGCCCGGAGCTCAACGCTCTCTGCGTTGACCTTCGCGCCCTCGAAGAGTTGGTCTTGCGCGCCACGCCTGGCTGGGCAGTTGTTCCCTTCGCGCAGGTTCTCGAGTCTTGGTCGGGTGGTCCGCTCCCAACCCATTGGGCTCAAGTTGATGGCGATAGCCGCTTCTTTGAGAGCGCAGATGAGCGAGACGACTTCATCGAGCTTCAACGCGTTGCCCTCGGGGAAGGCAAGAAGCTCGAGATCTATGATGGGGGAGACGAGAGCCTCGACATGGACAGAGCTCACGTTCAAACCTGCAAGATCACGAACGGGGAAGAGATTAAAACGGTCCTTGAGAAGCTCGGAGAGGCCGGCGCCAAAGTCTTTGGCGGGGGCAAGTGGACGCTCTCTGGAGGTAAAGACTCGCTCAATACGGTCAGCCCGCTTGAGATCAGCGGTCTCATCCGGCGCTCTGCGCAGGGCGACCTAGATGTGCAGCGCTACAAAGGGCTCGGAGAGATGGACGCGGACCAACTGTGGGAGTCCACGATGGACCCTTCAATCAGAAGCATGTATCGAGTGCGAATGGATGACGCGATCTCGGCAGATCAGATCTTCACGATCTTAATGAGCGAGGGCGTCGAAGATCGCCGGCGCTACATCGAGCGACACGCGCTCGAGGTCACAAACCTCGAC
>JAPKBY010000243.1 GCA_028823185.1 Planctomycetota bacterium | reverse complement strand
GTGAGCCCTGCGCCAGGTTACTCAGAGATCGTGGCGGAGGGCTGTGAGCTGCTAGATGTGAAGAAGAGCATGCTCGTTGCGGCGGGCAGCGGGAAGGAGCCCGCTTGGGAGGTCCCGAGCGTCTTCGTTTATGGCTCCTTGCGGACAGGTGAGCACAACCACGCTTGGTTGAAGCGTGGCGGCGCCGTGAAGCTAAAAGGTGTCGGCTCAACGCCGGGTCTCTTGCACGACTGCGGCTCGTGGCCAGCGATGATGCCGACCAGAGGAGGGGAGCGCGTGACAGGGGAGCTCTGGCGATGTGAAGACGCTGCCTCGACTTTGAAGGCGCTCGACCAGCTAGAGGGCTTCTCTGGCTGGGGTGCAGAAGGCTCTCTCTTCTACCGTCGGCTTCAGAGAGCGCGGATGAGTTGCGGTGGAGAGGTCCTGACTTGGGTCTATCGTTACGCCGGCGATCGCTGTGATGGGAAGATCGTCTCTAGCGGTGACTGGACGTCACGCTGAGGAAGGCGCGGGATTATTCCTTGAGCACCATGTCAATGCACATCACCGAGGCGAGGATGAGCTGGCGCGCCGCGCTGTCGGCGGGGACCGCATCGGAGATCTCTAGAACATAATTGTCCGCGCTGGTGAACATCTCTTTGCCGAGGCCAGCCCATTTTTTCGTGACATGCGCCAGCTCAGATTTGCCGTAGAGAAACCGAAAATCCCAGCCGGTCCATTTTCCCTTGAGCGTGCACACCATTCGACTCTTGGCGTCCAAGATTGTGAACGCGCCGCCGATGGACCAGAGCTTTTGTTTGAACCCACCGATGTATCGATCGTTGGCATCAAGCACCGACACCTTGGACAGGAAGAAAGAGGCGTCACGTTTAACCCGCACCACCGGCTGCCCATCGGGCGTGCGGATGAGAAGGTCAAAGGGAGTCATTCGTTTGTAATCCGTAAACCGAAGCAGCTTGGTGAAGAAGCCCAGGTTTTCCTCACGGCACTCCATGATGATTTGGCCGGTCTCAGGATCGTAAATGTCGTAGTTGTTGGCGGCCTTAAAAATGCCGACGTGCTCTTTTACGAAGAAAACGTTCTGGGATAGGACTTCATTCATGGCCGGATTTGGTTTCGTCGTTCCTGAAGACAAAGCGAGAGTAGAAGAGCGAGACCAAGATCAGGCAGACGGCGAGCCCGAAGAAAGAGCCGACGCGCTGTAAGCCATCCAGGTTGCCTAGATCGAAGAGGAAGACCTTGACGATCGTCGCGAAGAGGAAGGCGAGCGAGGCCCAACGTAGCGCAGCGATCCCGCACTTCGCGCCGATAGCGAGGAGTGAGAACGAGTAGAGCGCCCACGAGAGAGAGAGCACCAGGTCACGGTTGAGGTCCTGTGATTGAATGTCGAGCCGGTCCCCGTCGGTGTAGCCGTTGATGAGGAGCAGATTGAGGCAGGCGAAGCCTAAGAGACAGGTGAGGCCTCCCGTGCAGCCTGCCAGGTAGCGCCGGTAGCTCTTGGCTTCTAGGGCGCCAGCGGCCGTGTTCTTCAAGACGAAGAGGCACGAGAGCAGGCTGACTCCGTAGGCATAGCTGATCCAGTTGAGGAGGAGTTGGCTCTCTTTTTGGATTCTGTCGAGATCGAGCGCCAGAGCGCTCAACTCGAGGGCGGCGATTGAGACAGCGAGATGAGCGGCGATGCTTGAGGCCGAGCTCGCGCGCGACTTGGCGATGAAGGAGGCGGCCGCGCCTGAGAGAGCCAGCCCAAGGTAGACCCAGCGATGATCCCATGTGGGCCCCAGGGAGGCTAAATCGCGCAGCTCAGCGGGGATGGCGAAGGCGAGGAGGGAGCAGGCTGAGACGAGGTAAACGGTCTTGGCCCTCTTTGAGCCTTCGTTTGCGTCAGTCAGGAGCTTGTAGGCGAGAGCGGGGAGGAGCGCGAGCGCGGCGAGGATGAGCAGGGCGCCGCGTTCACCGAAGTGGTGCTCGTGGAGCTCGAGCATGCGCCCGATGGCGAGGAAGGGCGCGAACGCCGCGAGGAGCCCCATCGCACGCGACTGGAAGAGGTGCTGACGAGAGAGCAAAGGTGCGAGGGTCGCGATAGCGATACCCAAGTAGAGCCAGGGGAGGACCGAGGGGATGGACCACTCGCGGCTCACATAGAAATCGACGTCAGTACCAGAGTAGAGAGCCCAGCTGATGAGAAAGACGGCTGCCCCGTAGGCGATAGAGCTCGTCGTCCGCGCCGCGCCGCAAGCAGCGACCAAGGCGATGAGCGAGAGCGCTCCGTAGAAGAGGGCGGCGTTCGCGCCGTACCAATCCCTGAAGTAGGCGAGTGATGGTGTTGCGCACAGGAAGGCTGCGAGAGCGAGCGCGCGGTGGGAGGGATACGCGCGCCACTTGATCGAGGCTGCGAGGAGGGCTCCTGAGAAGAGGACGACGCCGAGCAAGAGGGCTGGCGCGTCGTGGTAGTAGGGGTTCCCTGGATGGACGTGCTGGACGCGATACATCAAGAGCGTGAAGCCAGTCGCGAGGCCGGCGAGCGCGGGGAGCGCCGGCAAGGATGCGCGAGAGATGATCGTGAGCGAGAGGTGAACGCCGGCTGTGAGCAGCACACCCCATAGGGAGAGGTCGCTGCTGAACGAGACGATGTAGGCGAGGGAGAAGAGGAGGACCAGGGAGTGAATAGCGGCGGGGTGCAGCTTGCCGGGCTCTTCACGGCGCGTACGCGCGTCGATGACCGCGAGGATGACGGAGGTCGCTCCGGTGAGGAGCGCGAAGCTCGTGAGGGCTCCCTCGTCCAGTGGTCTCGCGAAGAGCCAGGTGGACGCGACAGCTGCTGCTGACGCTGCAGCGGCCAGGGAGAGCCCGGGGAGCGTGAGGCGTCGCCCGACGTAGGTCGCTGCACCCGAGAGCAAGGTGGTGACGGAGACGATGACGAGGAAGTTATCTCCGAGCTCGACGAGCTGGGCGTAGTGGATGGCGATCGCGAAGGGGATCATCACGCCTGCGATGCGGCCTAGCTGCCAGCGGAGCTGCTTGACCCCTGATTCGGGGGAGCCCATGAAGACGAAGAGGAAACCGAAGAGTCCGCAGGCGAGGAGTCCGATCGCCGCCTCTTCTTCGCGTCCGGTCATGAGCCAGAGCACTTGAGATCCGGTGGTCCCGAAGAGGCCGAGGAGGCCGAGCCAGGGCCAGTCCTTCTTTCGACCGATGGCGAGGAGCGCCATGTCCAAGAGTAGAACGTAGCCGAAGAGGCCGATGGCGCTCGGGGAGGTGGTCGCGAGGAGCAGCGGGGTCGCGAAGCCGCCGACGAGTCCAAAGATGGCGATCAATTGGGCCGAGTGACGCACCGCCAACCAGCAGCAGAGCGCGGTGATAACGACCATCCACCCGAAGCCGACAGGCTGTGAGATGAGGTGGTAGAGGCGGAAGGCAGCCCAGGCTGAGGCGTAGTGAATGACCGCGCCGCTCCCGGCGAGGACGTCAGAGACAACCCGGTAGCCCTTGGTGCGGATCTTCGCTTGGATGAGGAGGCATAGCGTGCCTGTGATGAGGCCCGTCCAGACCCTCGTTTGTCGATCGAACCAGCCCTCATCGATGGCGTATTTGAAGAAGAGAACAGCCGTGAAGAGCAGCACGATGCCGCCCAGGATCGCGGCGCCTTGAACCCCGAGCAGCTTCTCCCACTCGATGCGTTTCTTGGGTGGTGTGCTCTCTTTGGCAGGCGAGGGCGTCCGGATCGTCTGTTCGGGGACTGAGGATTCGGCGGGGACGAGCTCCGGTCTCTCCGGCTCTGCCTCAACCGCAGAATCTTCCGTTGATGCCTCGCGCTCTTCGAGCTCGATGATCCTCCTGCGAAGGCCTCTGTTTTGGAAGAACGCGATGATCCCTAAGACGGCGCCGCCGACGAGGAGGCTG
>JAPKBY010000242.1 GCA_028823185.1 Planctomycetota bacterium | reverse complement strand
TAAGAGGCAGCGAGTTCCTAGGCAGGATCTCTTCCTTCGGTCGTTAAAATGCAGCAGAAGACCGCCACTGAGACTCCGCGAACCTTCGCCCTGCTCCACTTCGCGAGCTTCCTCGCTCTGAGCACGCTCATCGCTGCGATCGCCATTCCTGCTTGGTTTGGACAAGGAGAGGTCACCTTGGAGCGAGCTGCGATTCTCCTCGCGAGAGACCTGCGCGCCGTTCAAAACCACGCCGTGATCTCTGGTCGTGACATCGAACTGAGCTTTCTCCCCGAGGGTGATGGATACCGAGCCATTGATGAGCTCGGACAAGACGTCGTGCTCTATTCCGATGGGATCCCTCTAGCTCGCCGCTACAACACGGATGGGGTCTTCCAAGGAGTTCATGTGCACTCTGTCAGTCTGGAACAGAGGGGCCCACTCAAATACGACCTCAACGGCTTCGCCCTCAACGGCGGACAGATCATCCTCTCGCTAGAGGAAGAGCGCGTTATCGTCACCATCTCGTCAGAGAGCGGCTGGGTCTCCATTGACGGCCTCAGCAAGCCATGGCGAGACGGAGAGCGCTGAGGACGATTAGGGTTTAAATAAAAGCGGGGCCGACTCGAAAGTCGACCCCGCAAGTCGTTGCTGATGATAAATCATCAGACGACGGGCCCTGGAATCTTTGGCAGGGGGTGATTCCAGGGACTGCCCGAGCTTGCGCCCGGGAGGGGGGAACGTCGGGCAACGTTCCCTGACATGAGCCGCCAAAAACAGGGGAGGCGACTCATGAGCGTGAACTTTATCAGCCCACATTCCTGGGTGTCCACCCCTCGACTTAACTCGAGGCTGAATCTCCGGAGCTCGCCCACGCAAGCGCACCACCACGCACCGCGTGGACATCCGTAAATCCATGGCCTATGAAGTAACTTGCAATGTCTAAACTGCGATCGCCATCCGCACAGATGAAGACGAAACGGTGGTCCTTTTCGCGCTCCATGTACTTTGCGGAATTGTTGTAATCTAGTTTTTCAGAGGACTCTACGGTGGTTTCTTCCTCTTCTGCGGGGGGCCTCGCGTCAATAAAGGTGAAGCTCTCTCCTGCTTTTAACCAAGCCCGAACATCGTCAGGAGTGATTTGCGTTGTTCTATCGACCTGCTCGGAGAGGACGATCGTTTTCATCACCTCATTCACGTCGAGCAGGTTGTGATCCTTACACACTTGGGCCAGCGTATCGCTCGGTTGGAAGCCACAAGAGGAGCACCCTCCGACGTGATAGCGCTGAAACAGCGCGCGCTGCGCGGACGGGGCGACATCCATGATGGCCTCCATGGTCATCTCGGGTGCGATCTCTACTTGGGTATCAGCCACAGCTTCCTCAGGGTTGGGTCCGGATTGGTGATCAACACAATCTACCCTGAGCATCCGCTGAGGCCTAGCTTAAGGCTAGAAGACAGCGTAATCCGACGTCTGAGCGCCATTGGAGCCGCAGCCTCGCTAACCTCTGCGCTCCTAGCATTCTGAGACACCCAGAGGAGAAGAGAGAAGAGATGGCCCAATCAAAGATCACACCCCGCGACGAGGACTACTCACAGTGGTACCAAGACGTCATCGCCCAAGCGGAGCTCGCTGAGTCTGCAGGTGTCGTCAAAGGCTGCATGGTTATCAGGCCACATGGCTACGCCGTGTGGGAGAAGATCCAGGCTGACCTCGACAGGCGCTTCAAAGAGACCGGTCACCAGAACGCCTCTTTCCCGATGCTCATCCCCCAGTCCTTCTTGGAGAAGGAGGCCGAGCACGTGGAAGGCTTCGCACCTGAGCTGGCCGTCGTCACCCACGCTGGCGGCAAAGAGCTCGAAGAGCCCTACGTCCTTCGGCCCACCTCGGAGACCATCATCGGCCACTTCTTCTCGAAGTGGATCGACTCTCACCGAGACCTCCCGATGCTCATCAACCAGTGGGCCAACGTCATACGTTGGGAGCTCCGCACTCGCCTCTTCCTTCGCACGACTGAGTTCCTATGGCAAGAAGGGCACACGGCGCACTCTACTCACGAGGAGGCCAAGGAGGAGGTTCGCCGCATGCTCGAGATCTATCGTGACACCTGTCATGAGGTCCTCGCTTTGCCGGTGATTTGCGGCGAGAAGACCGCGAATGAGCGCTTCGCGGGCGCGGTCGAGACCCTCTGCATCGAAGGCATGATGCAAGACGGCAAGGCGCTTCAATGCGGAACTAGCCACGACCTCGGTCAAAACTTCGGGAAAGCCTTCGACGTCAAATTCCAAAACGAGAACGGAGAGCGTGAGTATGTATGGCAGACCTCTTGGGGAGTCTCCACGCGCCTCATCGGCGCCGTGATCATGGCTCACTCAGATGACAGCGGCTTGGTCTTGCCCCCCCGCCTCGCCCCCATCCATGTCGCGATCGTCCCGATCTTCCGCAAGGACGAAGAGAAGGCCGCCGTCATGGAAGCAGCAGATCGCATCGCCGCGACCCTCCGCGAGGACGGGTTGAGCGTGAAGGTCGACGACCGCGAAGGTCTCAAGCCCGGCGCCAAATACTATGAGTGGGAGCGCAAAGGCGTCCCCGTGCGCCTGGAGATCGGCCCGCGCGACCTCGAATCAAACTCTGTCATGGCTAAGGTCCGGATCGCAGAGCTTGACGAGCGCGGTCGCCCCGAGAAGGTCAGCCTCCCCATGGAGGGCATCAGCGCCTCTGTCGGCAAGCTCCTCGACGACTTCCAGCAGAAGCTCTTCGACGACGCCCTCGCGCGCAGAGAAGCCAACACCATCACCGTCGACACTTGGGATGACTTTACAGCGGCCTTCGCTGACGGACAGTCCAGGTTTGTCTGGGCTCACTGGGATGGAACTGGCGAGACGGAAAAAGCGATCAAGGAAGCCACCAAGGCAACCATCCGCTGCATCCCGCTCGATGGCGAGGGTCCAGCTGCAGAAGCTGGCGCCTGCGTGAAGACCGGCGCCCCGAGCGCCCAACGCGTGCTCTTCGCAAAGAACTACTAGGTCGCGAGAGAGGACTTTCGGCATGCCTAGCATCCCCAGCACGGCCCGTGCGCTCGTCCTTGACGAGTACAAGCTCGACCACCTCGAGGCGATCCGCTCGCTTCATGTGGAGGAGCGCCCGGTCCCGACACCGGGCCCTGGAGAGGTGCTCGTCCGCGTAGAGGCGGCTGCTTGCAACCCCTCAGACCTGATCTTCCTCACTGGCAGCTATGTCTCTGCAAAAGAGCTCCCCTCCGCACCTGGATGGGAAGGTGCCGGCACGGTCGTCGCTGCTGGTCCCGGCCTCTTCGGCAGCTTCCTCAAAGGCAGACGCGTCGCGTTCGGCAGCCTCGAGACATCAGATGGCTCTTGGGGAGAGTATTGCCTCACAGAGGCGAAGCGCTGCATCCCTGTCGCCAAGGACGTCAGCACAGAGCAAGCGGCAGACCTGATCGTTAACCCAATGACAGCGATCGCGATGCTCGCAGAGGCCCGCAAAGGAAAGCACCGGGCAGCGATCTCGACCGCCGGCGCGAGCCAGCTCGGGCGCATGGTGCTCGCCCTCGCCAAGCGCGAGGGCTACCCGGTCATCCACACCGTCCGCAGACCGGAACAAGCTGAGCTCCTCCGCTCTCTCGGCGCAGAACACATCTGCGACTCCTCTTCACCTGAATTTGAAGAGGAGCTCTCCGCCAAAGCTAAGCAGCTGCGGGCCACCATCGCCTTCGACGCGATCGCTGGAGAGAGCCCAAATCAACTGCTCGAGGCTATGCCGCCGCGCTCGAAGGTCCTCGTCTACGGCGTTCTAGCAGGTGCGAGACAGATGCCCATGGACATCGGACCTGTCCTCTCGAAGGCCTCCGGCATCGAGGGTTTCTACCTCGTGCATTGGATGGACAACGCCGGGCCCCTCCAG
>JAPKBY010000241.1 GCA_028823185.1 Planctomycetota bacterium | reverse complement strand
GGGCGTCTTCTTGAGCGGGGTGACGATGGCTAGTTGTGAGCTCATGCTGAAGCCTCGCTCTTTGGTCCCGGCATCAGGCCGGTAAAGAATGACGACCCGATCCGCAGGTAGTCGGCTCCCTCGAGGATGGCCTCTTCAAAGTCTCCGCTCATACCCATGGACGTCAGGACTTTGCCCCCCGTGAAGATCGATGACATGTAGGGGTCAGACTGCAGCTCTGCTGCGATGGCCTTTAATTTGGCGAAGGTCTCGGTAGAAGCTTCGCTGTCAGAGTTGGTGCCTGACATGCACATCAAGCCGAGGGGGTCGAGGTTTCTCGCTGTCCGCAGGACTTCGATCCCCTTGTAGAGGTCTTCGGGGGTGAAGCCGTGTTTGCCCGTGTCATCCGTGAGGCGTACCTCGAGGAAAATTTTAAGTCTTCTATGCTCTTCGGCTGCCGCTCGATCGAGGGTGTCGATGAGTCGCGGCGTGTCAACGGAGTGGATGACGTGGGCGATCTTAGCCACGCGTCGAGCCTTATTGCGTTGCAGGTGTCCGACAAAGTGCCAACGGACCTTGATCTTGGCGGCGCGAAAAGCAGCGGCTTTGGCCTCCAGCTTGTCGTGTCTGTTTTCCCCGAGATCTAGTTGCCCCAAACTGGCGAGCTCTAGAGCTGATGACGCATCCACATATTTGGTGATGGCGACCGCCGTGAGCTCATTGGGATTGCGGCCCATCGTCTTTGCGGCGGCGGTGATCTTGGCAGCGATGCGCTGCTGGTTGTGCTGAAGAGTGGCTTTCAAGGTGGAACCTAGACGCGCAGGTTACCCTCGGAACGCGCCGAAGTCACCGCGTGAGATCGTCTAGTGAGCTGAGATGGGGCAGTTGGCCACCGATCTTGCCCTGGCTTGATCTTCAGCGCTGCAGCGCTGAGCGCTGGAGAGAGAGTCGGAGCCGAGTTTCTGTGTGTGAACTCACTCTTCGGGGCTCACATGGCCTGATTCCAGCCACCCAGATGAGTTCGTCTCCAGCGAAGACGAGCGGCACTCTCTGCCGCTCTTCTCTGGGCACTCCCGCATCGGCGAGGAAGCGTGACAGTCGCCTCGACCCCGGTGCCCCAAGCGGGAAGAAACGGTCGCCTGGTGCCAAGAAACGCACGCGGAGCTCTGTGGTCATGTGCTTCGGGTCCAGCTCTACGAGGATCGGGCTTTGTGACACCGAGATCGCTGGGGTCGCTTCGATGAGCTCGGCGCTGATGACCCGCTTATCAGGGAGAATGATTGAGCCTGGGGTCGCGAGGGGAAGCCCCTCTGCCGGCAGTTGAAGATCAGCGCTTACGTCAAACGGTAGCGCTGGCTGGTGATTCCCGAGCTGTGCTGCGTCGAGTTGGGGGAAGGCGCTGTGATTTTGGGGTGGCAGGAGGTGCAGCGTGGAGGAACGAAGTTGCAGCAGCCAGCCCTTGGGGAGGGCGAATCTGCCGCATCGGCCCCGCTCGAGCGTTGAGAGGATTGTGTCCAAGTGGTCCCGCTTGGGGCCTGCTCCTGTGCCCTCTGAAAGGAGCCGCCACAGCGCTCTGCGCCGTAGAGTTTTTGGAATCGCGAGGAGGGGGCCACGCTTTAACGTGCCTCCGATGTGCGCGGCATCTTCACTCCGCAGCGCTCCTGCATGTAGGGGGAGTTCCCAGTGGAGATGTGCTGTGTGAGTTGCGAGATCCGACTCAAGACCCTCGACAGCCTGGGAGAAAGCCCTGAGGTTGCGGATCCCGTTTTCGCCGCAGGCTGCCTCAACAGTCGGGAGCAAGCCGTGCCGTATCCGGTTGCGAGTGAAACGTGTGTCTTGATTGCTGCTGTCTTCGCACCACTTGATCCCTTCTCGGCTGAGGATCTGGTGCACCTCTTCACGGCGCATGTCGATCAGGGGGCGGACTACGGTCAGCTCCTGCGCGCCTAGGGAGAGTCGAACCTTCGGCTTCAGTCCAGCGAGGCCCTCAAGAGAGGTGCCGCGCATCCAGCGCATGAGGAGGGTCTCTAGGTGATCGTCAGCGTGATGGCCCGTGAGGACGCAATCAGCGCCAAATCTGGACGCTTCCTCCGCAAGAGTCGCATACCGGGCTGTCCTGCCACGAGCCTCCAATCCTGAGGGGTCAGGGTCTAGGTGGATTCTGCGACGAACAAAGGGGATAGAGCGCTCAGCGCAGAGCTTTGCGCAGAAGGCGGCGTCAGCGTCGCTGTCCTCTCCTCGCAAGCCGTGATCCACATGGACGGCACAGATGGGAGGGCGGGGCTTTGCGCGGTGTGCGAGCTCGAGCAGGAGGACGCTGTCAGCGCCCCCTGAGAGCGCCACAATCACCGGGGAGTCAGGATTAAGGCCGACGCGAAGCGCTAAGCGGGCGTATCGGTTTTCCCATGTAGGCTCGAAGGCGCTCGCGGGTGAGGTGGGGAATTGGGCACTCAAAATTGCTGTCGTGGGTCTTCACCCATTGCTCTCGTTGATCCCATCGGTGGTGGTAGGTAATCTCTTCTACATGAATTCTCCAAAATGTGCGCTTTGGGGATCTTCTAGAGGGGTATAAAGCGACTTCCTTCCGCTTTCCCTCTTTAGCCCTTCATGTGCAGCTGCACCTCGGCTGTGCCTTGTGCCCAGCTTGGGACCGTTCATCACTCTGGCCCATTAGGCCACTCAACTACTCACCACTTAGAGATCTCTATCCGAGGTCTGTTTTCACCATGGTCCTCCGAATTGCCATCAATGGCTTTGGCCGAATTGGCCGCAATGTATTTCGTGTTCTTGAGAATCGCGCGGGGATGGAGGTCGTTTCGATTAACGACCTCACTGACCCTGCTACCCTCGCTCACCTCCTCAAGTTCGACTCTGTTCACGGCCGCTTCGATGGGCGCGTGAGAGCGACGAAGAACGCCCTCATTGTGAATGGCAGGAAGATCTCCGTCACCTCTGAGCGTGACCCTGCAAACCTCCCGCACGCTGCCAATAAGGTCGACTATGTCGTTGAGGCGACCGGAGTCTTCGCCAAAAAGGCTGAGTGCGCCAAGCACCTTGAGGCTGGCGCGAGTCGCGTCATCTTGACCGTCCCGCCCAAAGATGAGATCGACAACATGATCGTCATGGGTGTGAACCATAAGTCTCTCCGCAAGACAGACCGGATCATCTCGAACGCATCTTGCACGACGAACTGCCTTGCTCCTCTTGCGAAGGTCCTTGACGACTCCTTCGGGTTGAAGCACGGCTTGATGACTACGACTCATGCTTATACGAACGACCAGCGCATCTTGGATCTCCCGCACAGCGACCTTCGCCGTGCACGCGCTGCAGCGGCGAACATCATCCCGACATCTACTGGCGCTGCCAGAGCTGTCGGCAAGATCCTTCCTAAGCTCAAAGGGCTCCTGGACGGCATGGCGATGAGGGTCCCGGTTCCGAATGGTTCCGTTACGGATCTCGTCGCTATTCTCAAGAAGAAGGTGACCGTTGAAGAGGTCAATGCAGCCTTCAAGAAGGCCGCCGCCTCAAAGGACATGAAGGGCTTCTTGGTTTATAGCGAAGACCCCCTCGTCTCGAGCGACATCGTCGGCGAGCCGGGCAGCTCTATCTTTGACTCTCTCTCAACGATGGTGATGCAGGGCAGCACCGTGAAGGTCGTCAGCTGGTATGACAATGAGTGGGGTTACTCCAACCGAGTCGTTGACCTGATGTCCTACGCCCACAAGGAGAAGCGCCCCGCGCCGCGTAAGCGTCGCTGAGGCTCTCTTTATGAGCCAACAAGTTCCCCGCCTCAGCGACTTAGACGTCGCTGGGCGCAGGGTCCTCGTTCGTGTGGACTTCAACGTTCCGATGCGATCTGGGGTCATTACGGATGACACTCGGATTCGATCTGCTGTCCCCACTCTGAAGGAGATCCTCTCTAGA
>JAPKBY010000240.1 GCA_028823185.1 Planctomycetota bacterium | reverse complement strand
GCTTCGATCTATTGATTGAAGCCGTAGAGCGCTTGATCGATGAGGGGCACGATGTTCGCCTCCGGATCGCCGGCGAAGGCGAGCTCAAAGATGAGCTTCGCGCGCAAATGACTGCGTCGAAACACTCCGATCGCTTCGAGCTCACTGGATTCGTCGAGGACGTCCCCACCTTTCTCGAGGGGCTCGACCTCTACTGCCTCTCGAGCTTGCGCGAAGGGTTACCGAACTCTGTCCTCGAGGCTATGTCCTTTGAGCTGCCCGTGCTCAGCACGCGCTGCGGTGGAATGGAGAGTTTCCTCCGTGACGGCGAAGACGGAATGCTCATCGAGACGGGCTCAAGCGACGCGATCCTTAAGGGCCTCCGAGCGCTCGTCACAGACGCGGATCTCCGCGCGCGCCTCGGGACCGCCGCGCGCGCAAGAATCCTTAGAGACTGCAGCTTCGCGCAGAGGATGAAGCGCGTCGTCGAAGTCTACGACTCGCTCGGATCAGCTTGAGCCTTGAGCGCGGCCTCGATGGCCAATCGCCCCACCTCGCGCAGAGGTAGACCTGTCTCACGGGCCAAGGCCTCGAGGTCATCTTGCTCGGGAGAGAGGTCAGCCACGCCGACCGAGGCTCCGCCGAGGCGCCTCTTCACGCGCACGGTCCTCCCCAGGACCTCGACCTCTAGTTGATCGCGCTCGCATTCGGAGCGCTCGAGCTCTCGCCAGCGCAATCCCAGCGTAGGGGTGCGCGAAAAGAGCACCTCTTCGATGGCAGGGCGGTCGCCTGCTCGCGAGAGCGCACAAACGACGACTCCAGGACGCCCCTTCTTCATCCCTACCGGGACGCTCCAGACATCTAAGGCGCCAGCCTCTCTCAGGCCTGAGAGGCACCAGCCCAGCTCCTCGCCAGTCGTGTCATCTAAGTTGCACTCAACCTGCCAAACGCGAGTCAACGCGCGCCCGGTCCTCTCTGAGTCCTCCAAAGCGAGCTGGACACGACACAAGTTCGGCGGTCCGACGCTTGGATCCTTTGTTCCAGCTCCATAGCCAGCACGCGCTAGTCGAAAGGCAGCAGGCGCGGCCCACTCATCCACGATCGTCATGAGCACGCAGGCACCAGTCGGAGTCAGCCGCTCACAGCCCCCACCCGTCAAGTACTCAACTCCTCGCAGGAGTTCGGCTACCGCTGGCGCAGGCACAGGCATCTCACCATGGGCACATCGAACAGTGCCCTCTCCGACTAGCGGCGCGCTCGCGTGGACGCGCGTGACATCGAGGAGCTCCAGCGCGAGCATCGCGCCTGCGATGTCGACGAGCGTGTCGACCGCCCCGACCTCATGAAAGTGGACCTGTTCGACAGGGATGTCGTGAACTCTTGCCTCAGCCTCAGCCAAGAGGGTCAGGGCCTTCACACAGCGCGAGCGCGTCAGCTCGCTGAGAGAGGCCCGCCCGAGGAGCTCGATGAGATCCGAGAGGTGACGATGCGGCGGGTCTGCAGACTCGACAGTGCGCAGGGTGAAGTGCGTTCCAGCGATTGATCCACGGCGAGTCCGCTCATGCTCGAGCTCACACTCTTCGCCGACGAGCTCCGCTGCCAAGCTCTCCAGCTGAGAGAACCCAAAGCGCTCATCTCCTAGGTCGAGCAGAGCGCCAAGGAACATATCCCCGGCGAATCCTCCGAAGGGCTCGATATAAAGCGTCGTCATGTCCGGAGAGAATAGCACGGGCGCGCCGCAGGTCTCAGCATCAGAGCTCGAGAGCCCGCTCATGCTCAGAGATGTGATCCCTAGGCGGCGGCATGTGATTCTTCACCCCTGTGGGCGCGAAGCCCATGCGCTCATAGAGCTTGATCGCAGCAGCGTTCTCGTCTGCGACATCTAGGAAGAGATGAGGGAATCCCTCCTCCCGCGCCCACACGATGACCTCTTCGATGAGCGCGCACGCGAGCCCTGTCCCCCGCGCCAGAGGCGCGACCCACATCCCGACGAGCGCCGCTGCCCCGTCTCGATCGTAATGAGGACATCCCGTCGCAGCGCCGACGTCTTCACCCCCTAGCACAGCTACATAGGTCGGGTTCTCCGATAGACGCTTCCGCCATTCCTCCTCTTTGAGCCCCTCCTCCTCCTCAAAAGTGTTCCAGAAAGCATCTGGATCCTCACTCAAAGATCGCAAGCGCAAAGCTCGGTAGCGCTCCCACTCCACAGGCTCAAGTCGTGTAATCGCGCTCATCTCTCGATCATAACCAGTCAAAGAGGCTCTCCCCAAGGAGTGCTCCCCGGGACCTCTCCCCCTGCTTTACGCCTCAGATTGGACATCTTCATCGAAGCTTCGAAGCGTCGCGCACGCGAGGACACAGACCTGAACTTTCTTCACGCCTAAGACTTTTAGAGCGCGGGCGCACTCGTTCGCTGTCGATCCAGAGGTCATCACATCATCCACGAGCCAGACAGAGCGCCCCTCTAGCTGAGAGCTGGCTGCTCCCCTCATCGGCCGAATCGACCCACGGACATTCCTCGCCCTGTCCACCACCAAAGGGTCCCCCTGTGAGCGCGTCGGTCGCACTCTCCGGAGAGCGTGAACGAGCCTGCCCCCGCAGCGCTCCGCGGCAGCGGAGGCGAGCAAGGCCGTAGAGTCATATCCTCGCTCGATCTTGCGCGAGAGGTGACAGGGCACGGGCACGATGAGCGGGTGCTGCGCTCCCTCCAAGACGAGCTGCTCCCCGAGCCTTTCCCCGAGCATTTGCCCGAGCCGATGCCAGAGCTCAACCCTCGACCGATGCTTGGCGGCGAGGATGTGCTCGCGGGCAGCAGCTTGCCCCCAGTAATCCCAACAAGCCGTACTCAGATCAAAGGCTGGAGGGCGCAAGCGACACCTAGCGCAAAGCACGCCGTCTCCGATCGCATCAGGCAACCTGGCAGCGCAACGAGGGCAACGTGATCCGACGAGTCTCTCTGGGAGCTCATGAGAGGCACAGCAATCAAGGTGGGTCGCAGGTCTAGCACAAAGCAGACAACGCGCTGGCCAGAGAAGATCGCCAAGCTCCGCTAAGCATTCCTTGAAGAGCTTCACGAGAGAGAGACTCCCCCTCGAGCAGCAGGTCACATTTCGTCAGGCTACGCCTTCGCCCAAATCATCATCAAGATCATCGGGCTCAGCGATGCTGCGCGGCCTGCGACTCGCGAGCGTAGTCCCGAGGCGATCAGAGAGGCGCCGAAGGTAGGCCTCTACGGTGTCGTCTGTATAACGGGGCACCGAGAAGAGATCTCCGACCTCTCGCGCGAGCGGGAGGTTCACCTCGAAGTCCGGGGGGTTCTCACGGAAGTGCTTCGCGATGTAGCTGCGGAAGGCGAGGAGTGACCAAGACCATGAGGCGAGGAGCAAGAGGGCCGCGATGATGACCACAGCTCCGATCCATACGACCGGCAAACCTTCATTCACCGGAGCGGGCTGATAGCGCCCGTAGAGTTGAAGGACGAAGCCGCCCAAGAGGAAACCGAAGCCGAGGTTCACCTGCGCGCGATGGAAGATGTACTCCCTGATCGAGTGCAGCTCTTTGCGTTCGAGCCCAAAGCGCTCTTCGACCAGCTGCCGCGGGTGACGAAAGAGGATCGAATTCGCGAGCAAGAAGGAGCCTGCGACCGCGAGGACGAGCCCGATCACGGCCCAATCAGGGGTCGCGAAGAGGTCTTCCGGCTCAGGGCCAATGATCAAAGCGAGGCTCAACATCTCTTCCAAAGGTACTTGAGTTCACCGAGTCCGTGCAAGGCACCTCGAACAAAGCTCGCTAGGCGCTATCATCCCGGCATGGCAAATGCCCCCGAACAGACCCCCTCGCGCGTTCGCGAGACAGCTCTCCTCGCACGCCTCGCCCTCAGCGAGGAGGAGTGTGAGCGCCTAGAGCCGGAGTTCGACAACATCCTGACTCATCTCGAGA
>JAPKBY010000006.1 GCA_028823185.1 Planctomycetota bacterium | reverse complement strand
GGGATTTCAATCCCACCGCCAGTGTCGCCAATGACCGAGCTCGTCACTTCCGCCTGGTTGAGGAGGTGGATAGCCAATGCGCTCACGAGAAAGACGCCTGCGGTGAAACCTGTAAACCGCTGGATACCTTTCGCGGCGACGCCAAAGGTCTGCTGGCCATGACCCCCAAGTGAGTCACCGCCAAAGCCGCCACCCTTACCCTCTTGGAGCAAGATCACGACGATGAGGATGATCGACGAGAGGACGAAGATCAGGTAGCAAATGATGGTGAGGAGACCCATGAGACTATGAGAGGTCGAATTCGAAGATAGGGATGAACTTTTCTGCGCTGAGTGATGCGCCGCCGACGAGAGCTCCGTCCACATCTTGAACGGCCATCAACTCGACGACATTACCTGAATTTACGCTGCCACCGTACTGAATACGAAGCGCGCGAGCGATGGGTGCGTCAAAGAGTCCTTCAACGAGCCCACGAATGTAGGAGTGTACTGCGCCTGCCTGCTCAGGTGTTGCTGTCTCGCCAGTTCCGATGGCCCAAACCGGTTCATAGGCCACGACCAAGCGTTGCATCTCCTCTGCAGTGACCGATCCGAGGCCTATCCGGAGCTGCCGGCTCACGACCCCTTCCGTCTCACCAGCCTTGCGCTCCTCAAGGAGTTCACCTACGCAGAGGATCACATCGAGCCCGGCGTCGAGCGCCTGACGCACCTTTTGTCCCACCTGCTCATCTGTCTCGCCGTAGACATGTCTGCGCTCTGAGTGGCCCAAAATCACGAGCTCAGCGCCCGCATCGACCATCATCGGCGCTGAAGTCTCACCTGTGAAAGCTCCGCTGGTGGCCTCACAGCAGTCTTGACCGCCGACCCGAATGGGTGAACCCGCGAGGGTCCGAGCGAGCTCATCGATATAAACAGCCGGCGGGAAGATAGCGACCTCCACATCAGTTCGGGCACCGAGGCGCTCGCGCAGCTCTTGAGCCAGCTCAAGCGCGCCTTTGCGATCGAGATTCATCTTCCAATTGCCCGCAATAAAGGGCTTTCGTACGAAATCGTTCAACTTATCGGCTCCTTTGCGCTGATGTCTTTCTTCTGCTCTTTTGGAAGGCTCAGGTCGAATGAGCGGCCATCCATGGCTGCGATCTTGCGTGCGTCACTGATGATGCCTCGTAGCTGCTCGAGGGAGATCGCCTGCTGGCCATCGCTGAGAGCTGTAGCCGGGTTCTCGTGGATCTCAACGATCAAGCCGTCCGCGCCCGCGGCCATGCCTGCACGCGCGAGGGGCGCGACCAGGTCGGCGCGGCCCGCCGCATGTGATGGATCAACGATAACGGGTAGATGTGTTGCAGCGCTGAGGTGAGCGACAGCACCCACATCGAGGAGGTTTCTGGTCGTGGAGTCGAAGCTTCGCACTCCGCGCTCACACAAGACCACCTCTTCATTGCCCTCATCGAGGATGTATTCAGCTGAGAGCTGGAACTCTCGCACCGTCGCGCCGAAGCCTCGCTTAAGCAAGACGGGCTTACCGCTCTTTCCAACCTCAGTTAAGAGAGGGAAGTTCGTCGCGCTGCGAGTCCCGATCTGAATCATGTCTACGACCTGAGCGACTCGCTCTACGTCGCGAGGGTCGAGAACCTCCGTAACGACCGCAATACCGGTCTCAGCGCGCACCGCTGCTAGCATCTCAAGCCCTGCAGCGCCGAGCCCTTGGAATGAATAAGGCGAGGTCCTGGGCTTGTATACGCCACCCCGGAGGAGCGGGACGCCTAGCTCTAACGCTCCCTTCGCAAGCTCTAAGAGGCTCTCATAGTCCTCAACTGAGCAAGGGCCCGCGGCGATCGAGGCATGACCGCCGCCAAAAGCAGCCTCGCCGACACGCACGATCGTGTCCGGTCGATCCACAGCGCGGGCGTGACGCTCATGGGAGTCTCCTGCATCGACAACCTCTGCGACGTCGGGATGATCCTCAAGCCGAGTGCGGTGAGTTCGGTCTCCAGGGCCGGAGAGTTCGAGCAGTCGGCGCCCCTCATCGAGGAAGCGCACGCTGTAGCCGAGCCCCCGGCAAAGAGCGAGGATCGGGTCGAGAGCGGCTGAAGCCAGCCCGGAGCGGAGACGTACAAGCATGGTTTTTGAGCGGTAGGTGGTCTCGATAACACCCAATGGGGTCGAAACCGAGTCCTGAAAGAGAGAGTATAGGCGCACGTCACCGTGAGCATCAAACACACCCCGAGCATTGAACACACTTTCAGCACTTATCTCGCTCCTAGCCCTCGACCGGCTCCCCCGCACAGGGTGGGCTCTCGCAGGGATAAATGACCCTGAGACCATCGCGGGGCATGTCCTCTCGACGGCTCACCTCGTCCTGGCGCTCGCTCCACAGGTTGAGCCTGCCCTAGATGTCGACCGCGCCCTGGCGCTCGCGGTCATCCATGACTCGCCTGAGGCTTGGACCGGAGACCTGCCAAAGCACGCCGCTCTGCTCCTGCAGCCGGGAGCGAAGAGGCGGCTCGAGGCTCAAGTCGCAGACGTCCTGCTCTCTGGGCTCTCCAAAATTGCGCGCGCTCGCCATGAAGAATACTCACGAGGTGAGTCTCGAGAATCGAGCTTTGTGAGGCTCTGCGACAAGCTCCAGCTAGGCGTGCAGCTGCTCGTTTACAGACGCGCTGGGCATGAAGGCTTAGATGACTTCCTTGAGACGATCCGAGGCTTGAACTCGAGCGCCTTTGCGCCTGCTGCCCAATTCCACGCAGAACTGCTCAGCGCCCTCGAGGGCTGCGAATAAAGCCTTCAGAAATGCATAGAAGAGAGACCTTGCCCCCTGAGGTCGCATTGGACTGAATGGGATCGTGATGAAGAATGACAAGGAGCGCCAAGATCAAGCCGAGGAGCAACCCACGCTCACTCGAAGCTCATGGATTGGCATCATCTCTCTCATCCTCGTGATCGCGATCTCTTCGCTTCAGTCTGAAGGTGATCCCCCGGCTTGGATTCAGGAGCTTCCTGGCAGGATCAATCCACCGCTCTCTTCTCCAGAACACCCGCTCGGCAGCGCGACTCTCAGCGGGACTGTCCTGAGCAGCGAGGGACACGTCGTCCCTGATGCCCTCGTCTATACCGGAACGGGCGAACTCCTGACCTGGGAATACTCCGACGCTGACGGGCGCTTCTCGCTAGAAGCTCTACCTGCAGGCCAAGTCATCGTGCGAGTGATCGGCGATGGACACGAGCCCCAAGATTTCACGAGAACGGCGCCGCTACTCGACACAAGGCTCAGCCTCTCGACTCCCCTCTCCGGGGCTATTTCGCTCCCTGCGCTAGAGATGGTGAAGGTCACTGGCTCCATCATGCCCCCGCGATCTGACTGGGGCCTCGAGGGCTATGAGCTCTGGCTAGAGCCTCTCCGACCACCGCATGAATTTGGCGCGCCGATCTCGAGCCGCGCAACAGTCCAAGCTGACCGCTCGGTCTCATTCGAAGAGCTGCTCGCAGGTAGCTACCGAGCTCACCTCCTCCCTCCCTGGGCCCGTGCCGGGACGTGGCCCAATCTCCTCGATCCTGAGACCGCCCTCCTCAGCATTGGTCTCGCCGAGAAGTCGAACTTTCAGCTCATCATGACCGCTGGCGAGATCGAAGGCCGGGTCACCGATCAGAGCGGAGCTCCCATAAGCGAAGCTCTCGTGAGGCTGAGCCCAGCGGGTGAACCCCATCAGCTCTGGCCGCCGACTCGAACGGATCAGGACGGGCACTATGCCCTCAGAGACCTGCCTGTCGGCACCTATCGCCTTCAGAGCAGCGCCGGCGCGAGCTCAGCGGAGCTGGTCATCCAAGTGACTGATTCATCGATCTCTCACGCAGATCTCTCCCTCGGTCACTAGCAGAGCCCTCGAGGAGTTATCCTCTCTCACCTTGGAACGCGTCCATCTAGATCACGCTGCCTCGACCCCCGTTGACCCGCGGGTCTCAGAGAGCATGGAGGGCTGGTGGCGGGAGAACTATGCCAACCCCTCCTCCCGCCATGCAGCTGGCGTCGCTGCTTCAGAGGCGCTTGATAAAGCTCGGCGCCAGATCGCGCGCGCGACCGGCGCTCAGCCCGGACGCGTCATCTTCACCTCAGGAGCCACGGAAGCAAACAACCTCGCCGTCTTTGGACACGCGCGCGCTCGAAGAGGACATGGACGCCACGTGTTGGTCGGTCCGCTAGATCATCCCAGCACGAGGATGCCTGCGATGCAGCTCATCGAGGAGGGCTTTGAGGTCGAAGATCTCTGCCTTGACTCAAATGGAGCGCTCGACCTCGAAGACGCACAAGCGCGAGTGCGCCCAGACACCGTCTTGGTCACGCAGATGTTCGCGAACAACGAGTTCGGCTGCGTCTTCCCAATAAGAGAGCTCACGAAAATCGTCCGCCGATCAGCCCCCCACGCCGCTGTTCATGTCGACGCCGTACAAGCCCTTGGGAAGGTCGAGCTTGATGTAGAGCTGCTCGGTGTCGATTCGATCTCGATCTCTGGGCACAAGATCAATGGCCCCAAAGGGGCAGGTGCGCTCATCCGCGCGAACGATGATCCCATGCAAGCGCTCATTCATGGCGGCGGCCAAGAGGGTGGCCTCAGAGGAGGGACGCAAGATGTTCCCTCAATCTGCGGGCTGGGACTCGCCGTGAAGTTGGCGGAAGAGGAACGCGAAGACTCCACCGCGCGCATGAGCGAGCTCATGCGAACTCTGCGAGCGGGAGTCCGTGAGCGGAAGATCGGCCGCATCATCGACCTAGGCGCTCCCAAGCAAGAGATGCTGCCCAACATCATCAGCGTCATCATTGAAGGTCCACCGGCTGAAGTCTTCCTGCACCACCTAGACGCACGCGGCCTCGCTGCGAGCGCAGGCAGCGCATGCCAATCGAGTAAAAAATCCATGAACCCGGCGCTCTTTGCCATCGGCCTAAACGAAGAAGAGGCGCGACGTGTTTTGCGCCTCTCGATCGGAAAGGTGACTAGCCTCGAAGAGGTCCAACGAAGCATTCAGCTCCTAGATGAGGTCCGAAGTGAACTTGCAAACATCGTCTGATTCGGCCTCTTCGGCCTCTTCGAGCGCGGAAGAGCGCCCCTACCTCGTCCTCATTCGATATGGCGAGCTCGCGCTGAAGGGAAAGAACCGAGGCTTCTTTGAGCGCAAGCTCGCGAGCAATATCCGCTCAGCTTGTGAAGGCCTCTCAAAGGTGAGGGTCGAGCTGCGCCGCGGAAGAATCATGGTTTGGCCTGAGCAAAAACCTGAGCGCGTCGCTAAGCGACTACAAGATGTCATGGGCATCCAGAGCGTCTCGCTCGCTCGCGGAGTCCCTCTTGATCCAGAACTGATCGCGGAGGAAGGTCTCCGCTCTGTACAGGAAGCCCTTGAAGGGTGTCCGGCGGACGAGATCCAGAGCTTCCGCGTGGCGACACGCCGTGGCAACAAGAACTTCCAGATGACCTCCAGCGAGCTCGACTGCTATGTCGCTGATCGCGTCCTCCCTGAGCTTGAGAAGAGGCTCAAAGTGCAGCTAAAAGGCGCTGACTTAGTCTTAGGTATCGAGGTGCGCGAGAAGAACGCCTTCATCTTCACCAAGCGCTTACCTGGACCGGGCGGTCTCCCTGTAGGCACGCTCGGGCATGTCCTGTGCCTCTTGTCTGGAGGCATCGACTCGCCAGTCGCTGCCTGGATGGCCATGAAGCGCGGCTGCAGAGTGAGCTATGTGACGTATCACTCTTCGCCTTATCTCGGAGATGCCTCTCGGAAAAAGGTCGTCGACCTCGTCCGAATCCTCGCGCAATACCAACCCACGAGCCAGCTCTTCGTCGTCCCCTTCACGAAGTGCCAAGAGGCCATCCGTGACTTCGCACCAGAGCGCTATCGGACCGTGCTCTATCGACGGATGATGCAGCGCATCGCGACGCGCTTGGCGCGTAGGAATCGCTGTGGCGCCCTCGTCACCGGCGAGAGCCTCGGTCAAGTCGCGAGCCAGACCCTTGAGAACATCACCTGTATCGAAGATGCCAGCGGACTCCCTGTGATCCGTCCACTGATCGCCATGGACAAGCAGGAATCTGTGAACCTAGCCCAGCGAATCGGGACCTATGACACCTCTATTGAGCCTGCTCCCGACTGCTGCACGGTCTTTCAGCCCGAGAAGCCGATCATCTATGGACGTATTGAGGAGTGCCTAGAGGCAGAGACCACCTTCGACTTGGATGAGTTGCTGACAGAAGCTCTGAGGGGAACAGAGCGCATCAAGGTTAGATTGGACGACTGATGAACCGCTCGGTCGCGCTGTTCGTCGCCTTGGCTTTACTGATCGCCCATGCGTTGGCGATTCACACAACGCCGACGGGCGACTTGGCCCCACCCTTCGACACGGCCTTCGCCGCGTTCAGGGTCGGGCGCACCCTCGCACACGAGGGACAGTTCGCGTGGGGACCCGTTGCTGGCGGACTAGACAGCTACCCTTCCTTTCTGTGGGTGCTCTTTTGCTCTCTGATTGAGCGGTCTTTCCTCTCTATCAATCAATGGGCTCAAATCGCTGGCGTCGGCTGCGCCCTCACCACGGTGTTCATAGCCTCACGCTTTCACTCTGATCGCGTCGCGAGCCTGATCACTCCCTTCTTGCTCGCGACCTCGGGCTCCTTCGCTGCGGCCGCGCTGAGCGGCACCGAGACAGCGCTCTTAACCCTGCTCATAACAGGCAGCTTCGTCGCTTATGAGCGCGGCTGGTCGCGCTGCTTCGGCGTGCTGCTCGCGCTAGCTGGACTCACCAGGCCTGAAGCTTGGCTGCTGGCGCCTCTCTTCCTCATTATTCGTTTCATTCCTGGCCTGAGAGGGAAAGACGACAAGGCTCCCCACTTCAGCTCATATCTCTGTCCGCTCACTGCTTTCCTCGCTCTAGGGTTCTTGAGGAGACACCTAGATGGAGAGTTCTTCTCCCCATTCACTGCCCACCTCATCAAAGAGGGTCTCCCTTCGCTCATTGATCTGAGAGCAGGGATCAAAGACTTCCTCGTCTCAAGCGTCAGCCTCGGGCTCCTCATCTACACGCTCTGGTATCTCTTGCGTGGAAGGCTCTCCAGCAGCGGACGCCGAGCGCTCACTCTTGGGAGCTGTTGGGTCTTATTCTCGACCGCGACCCAAGCGCCCACGCTCCCGTTCAACGCTGCGCTGGTGCCAGCCCTACCGATCCTGCTCCTCGCAGTACAAGAGGGCATGATCAACGCCCTCAACTCAAACAGGGCTTGGGTGAGACAGCTCGCCTGGAGCTCGTTTTTGATCGCAGGCCTCTTCACAGTCCTGGTCAGCAAAGCGCCCGCGAACTACGGGAAGATCGCTCTCTCCAAAGTCCAATACTCATACCTTGAGCCCACGCAATCCACTCCTCTGGAAATGCACGGGTGGCTAGGTCGGCCAGGCCTTGAAGAAGAGATCACAAAGACTCAATTCTTAAGGGCGACTGGACTCTTCATCAGAGACAACTTCGATCCCTCCGTCTCTGTCCTCTCGCCTTGGCCCGGATCCATTGGCTACCTCACTCGGATGGATGTACGAGACCTCTTTGGCCGCGCGACCTCCCTGCCAGCGGGCGAGGGCCTGCGCCCTTGGGGCCAACCCGAGCGCACAAATCTGCTCGAGGCCCTAGAAGAGTCGAACGATTATGTGATCCCGACCTGCCTCTCGACCCCAAACGCTCCCAAGCTGCTAAACCTCGCGACCGCTTGGGTTCAAGAGATCGATGACTACGAGGGCTCGGAGACTGAACGGCTCTCGCTCATCTCGCAAGCGCTCAGCGCTTATGAGCTCATCACCGTCCCTCTGCCCTCACCAGCGCAACCTACGGGCAAGCGCACCCACGGGAAGGCCTACATCCTCCGCCACAGGAGTCTCGGGCTGTCTCCAACGGTCGAGCTTGAGCTGCAAGGCAACTCCGTCTCTGTCTATGCCACGAACAGCGGCCACGTTCAATTGGCCGATCTTCGCCTCACCCTTCACGATGAGGTCGGAGCGCGCGGCACTCTCTCCCCTGCAGGGAGATTAGCTGATCATCCTGTCCTCGCTCGCATGGAGCTCTACTTGACGCCGACAGGTGACCGCAAGATGGAGCTCATGCGCTTTGAGCTCCCCCTAGACAAGTGGAGCGGGATGAAGCTCTCAGCGACGTTGCTCAATCCTGGCGCCAATGGCGAGCACGCCTTCACGCGAGCCTCTGAGGTCGCGACCCTAGAGCTCCCCTGAGGAACTCTAGCTGAGCCTTCCTAGCGGATACCGAAGCGCTTGAGCTTCCGGTACAAGGTGCTCTTGCCGACCCTCAAGAGACGCGCGGCAGCGAGCTTGTCGCCTTCCACGTCATCGAGAGCTCGCAAGAGACACTTCATCTCATAGTGATCAAGGCTGATCGGATCTTCGAGAGAGATATCCCAAGCATTCTGGCGGGGGTGCCTGAGCAGCGCGCCAGCTGAACCGACAGCAGCGCCTGGGAGGACGGAGTGGGTCGGCGCAGGCTCCTTACGGGCCATGGGGACCAGGTCGTGCGCAGGCAGCTCTCCAGCAGCCTCACGAACAACCTGCGGGAGCGACTCTATTCCGAGCGTCCCTTCAGTCGCCTTCATGCACGATGCGCGCATTGTCGACTCGAGCTCGCCGACATTGCCCGGCCAGGAGTAGCAATCTAAGAAGCCAAGAGCTTCGTCGGTGATCTCATGAACGCCATGAATCGGCCCGTAGCGTGAGATGAATCTAATCGCGAGGGGGACGACGTCTTGAGAGCGTTCAGAGAGCGATTGCAGCGAGATCTCTGATCCCTTGAGCATCTCCGCGAAGTCCTTCCTGAGCTCTCCAGAGCGAACGAGCTCCTGGAGGCTGCGGGAGGTGCCGCAGATCAACCTCGTCCTGAAGTCCTCTGCGACCTCTGTGCCCTTGCGATGTGTCCTTCCTGTCTCGACGGCCTCTCGCAAGCGGATCTGGACTTCCTTAGGCAGCGCACCCATCTCCTCAAGAAACAGCGTTCCATCAGCTGCGTAGTGAATGAGACCGGGCTCTTCCAGGCCTCCCTTCCTTAGTCCAAAGAGCTCGCGCTCGATCGACTCGGGGTCCATGCCTGCGCAGTTCGCCTCGATCAGAGAGCCTGTGACCTGTGAGTTATAGTGGATCGTTCGAGCCACGTGGGTCTTACCAGCGCCGTCCGGTCCACTGAGCAAGATGGGATCGTTCACCTTGCAAGCGCCCGAGACCGCTCTTCGCACAGCCTTAGTCGCATCGCTTTGACCGACGAGCGTCTCCATCGCGTACATCTCTCGCGCTGCGTCCAAGAGAGGACCGAGCTGAAGGCGATGCGGCATGGTGTCGTTGATGCCGAGGAATCCTGCGGCCAAACGCCTGCGCTCTGCGTCGCGCAGAAGGACGACCTTCAGGCCTGCGAGGGCTCCAGTGCTCATGGTCGAATCAGAGACCAAAGGAATGACCGCCGCGAGCAAGCAGCGCGCTGAGCGACCCCCCAACGGAGTCAGATCAAAGCGGAAGCCCTCTCGCATCTCAGTGCGCGAGTCACGGACGAATGCCTCAAGGCCGGTAGCCGGCGCGAGGCTTCCAAGGTTCTTTCCTTCTGCCCTGCTTCCAAAGAATTCACACGCACCGCGATCGCAGTGCCGAACAAACCCATCAGCGTCGACGAGCAAGAGCCCGTCCACTTTTCCGGTAGCCATCTCACGCAGGAGCGCTCGAGTCTCTCCCTCCATGGACTCCACGGTCTCCGTCTTACCCGTGGGCTTCTCTTGCCCGTCGCGGAGTCGTCGGTATTGCTGGTCGAGCATTTGATTCTGCTCTACCAGCTCAGCGACGGTCGCCTTGTGCTTCAAGTGAACCTTCACGATCTGGTCGAGGACCGGCATCTCTGCCTTGTTCACGAATCCATTACAGCCTGCCTCGAAGGCGCGGCTCATCTCCTCAGGGTTTGGTGCCTGATTGCTGTAGAGCAAGATCGGGACCTGAGCGGACTCGGGCATCGCCTTCAGCCTGCGGCAGATGTCGACAGAGGAAATACCTGTATCGATGGTTGCGGCCACGAGCACGAGATCTAGGGGAGCGCTACGAACCTCCATGAGGCCGCTAGCGCCAGTCTCCGTGGTGATCACTTCATGACCGAGGTCACTCAAGCGACTTTTAACGATCAGCCGGTTCCCGGCGTCGTCATCTATGACAAGGATACGGTTCACTCGATCCCCTCCGGGGACGATTCAATGGTGAGAGAAGCGGAGCCTCCAGCGACCGTGACTCGATCGAGGTGGCGGGGTGTCCCGCTTAAGATGCGAAAGTAAGAGGCCGGGCGCTCCGGTTCCAGATCGGAATTCTCGTTGATGGGACGTTTTCTACCTAAACATACTGATCCGCTCTTCAAAGAGCAGGCACACCGAGCCCTCGAAGGGCTCGGTGAAGAGCGCGATCTCTTGAAGGTCGCGACTCGGCTTAAACGTTCGTTAGAGCCGAGCTTAGCGCGCAGGTGCGCAGAACTACACGAATTGCGCTTTCGTTCAAGATCGCGTTTTATCAAGGAAGCGCCGCTGTTTATGACGGCCTCAGGACTCTCTAGAGCCAGCTCAGAGGCCGCCGCGAACGCCCGCGCCGCACATTTATTTTCCAAGATGCCACACGCCTGGGTGAGCGATGCCACCTGCGGAATAGGAGCAGACTCTCTGGCGCTCGCGCGCGCTGGAGCCCACGTAATCTCCTCTGAAATTGATCCATTTTTAGTCGCCTGTTCTGCGGCCAATCTGACCCTCTACGGACACCCGGCTAGAGTCACGATTTCAGATTGCCTCAAACCAACAGCTAAAAGTGACGCCCTCTTCCTCGATCCTGACCGGCGACCAGGGGGCGTGCGAACGATGAATCCAGCTGAGTGGACGCCATCTCTAGGCCAAGCAATAGAGCTCGCAGAGCAACATGAGGGCGCCTGCTTGAAGCTAGCTCCTGCAATGGACGTAGATGGGGTCAAACCCTCTAGCGCCCCTTATCACTGGCAGTGGGTCTCCGTGGATCGGAGCCTAGTCGAGCTCTGCCTCTGGACCGGTGAACTCTCCATTGATCAACCCAGGGAGGCCCTCCTCATACGCAATGGAGAGGTCTTAGCTCGCTTCTCGGGACATCCCATCCCTTGTGAGCCCATCCCTCGGACGGAGCGGCCTGACCCTCCCTACCTTCATGACCCTGATCCCTGTCTCGTCCGCTCGAGGCTCTTAGGGACCTTAGCCGCGGAGCACAGCCTGCGCGCTCTGCACCCCATGCTCGCTCTCCTAGTCGGAGATTCTCCCGTCATCTCGCCATTTCTCGACCCCTTTCGCGTCCTCGGAAGCGCGCCGCTTGACCGTCGCCGCGTCAGAGCGCTGCTCCGAGCGAACAACATTGGCTCCATCGAGGTTCGCAAGCGAGGGCACCCTGATCGAGCTGAAGTCCTAGCCAAGCGCTTCAAGGGACCCGGGGAGAAGCGCGGGACCCTCTTTATTGCTCGCCTAGATGAGGGACATCGCGCCTATCTTGCAGAGCCCGCCTTAGGGCGGGGTGGTGGGCGATGAGGGATTCGAACCCACGACTTCCTCCTTGTAAAAGAGGCGCTCTAACCAACTGAGCTAATCGCCCGGAGCCCGGGATCATGGTAAACGGTATCCTCCCAAACGCTAACCCCCAAGGGCTCGCCTGAAGACAAAGTTTCAAACCGACCCTTCGAGCCCACTAAATAAGGAAGAAAGAGCATGCGAGTTGCAGTCGTCGGAACGGGCTATGTGGGACTAGTGGCAGGCACCTGCTTTGCAGAGAGCGGGAATGATGTCATTTGCCTGGATATCGATGAGGAGAAAATAAATCAGCTCCGAGCTGGCCACATCCCTATCTACGAGCCCGGGCTCGCGGAGCTCCTCAAGCGCAACGTAGACGACGGCAGGCTGAGCTTCTCTACGAAGTATGAAGAGGCGATCCCAGGTGTGGACGTCGCCTTCATCGCAGTAGGGACACCTCCCGGTGAAAATGGGAAGGCAGACCTTAAATATGTATTGAGCGCGGCGCGGTCTATCGCCGAGCACATGACCGGGCACACCGTCGTCGTGGACAAGTCGACCGTACCCGTCGGGACAGCACGCAAGGTCATCAAAGTCCTCGAGGAGCACACAAATCACTCCTTCGACGTAGTGAGCAATCCAGAGTTCTTGAAAGAGGGCACTGCGATCTCGGACTTCCTCAAGCCTGACCGGGTCGTGATCGGCGCAGAGTCCTCGCGCGCCGCCGAGACGATGATGCAGCTCTACAGCCCCTTCGTTAGAACGGGCAACCCGATCCTAGAGATGGACATCGAGTCCGCAGAGATCACCAAATACGCCGCCAACGCCATGCTCGCCGCGCGCATCTCCTTCATGAACGAGGTGGCGAATATGTGCGACCGCGTCGGCGCAAACATTGACGCCGTACGCAAAGGAATCGGCACTGATGCTCGCATCGGCTCACGTTTCCTCTTCGCTGGATGCGGCTACGGTGGGTCATGCTTCCCGAAAGACGTCAAAGCCATCATCCAAACAGCAGCGGAATACGAATATGACTTCCGCACTCTCCGGGCGGTCGAGGAGGTCAACGAGCGGCAGAAGCTCGTGCTCATAGAAAAAGTCAAAGAGCACTATGGAAGCATCGCTGGAAAACGCTTCGCGCTCTGGGGGCTCGCCTTCAAGCCCGGCACTGACGACATGCGTGAGGCTCCGGCGATCGTCATGGCGAACGCGCTCCTTGATGCGGGCGCGAGCGTCTGCGCTTACGACCCTGAAGCAGTGGAGATGTCACGCGCCCACTACCTCGGCGACAAGATCGACTACGCCGCGCGTCCTATCGACGCTCTAGAAGGAGCCGATGGCTTGCTGCTCGTGACAGAGTGGAATGTGTTCCGCAACCCAGACTTCGCTGCTGTGAAGGAAGCCCTCCGTGAGCCAGTCCTGTTCGACGGACGGAACCTCTGGCAGCGTGACATGCTCGAGAAGCAAGGCTTCACCTATTACGGCATCGGACGCTAAGCCAAGGATCCGCGTCGCCAATGCATGACGTGACCTGTCGCCCAATCGCGGACAGCGTGCGGCGCGATGAGGCCCGCATATAGTTGAAGGTGCATCAAGCGGCCGACGGGATAGCGCCTCCGCGGGAAGGCAGACTCGAGCGCATGCGAGACACAGCGCGCCACCTTTGAGGCCTCTGGCGCGACGCGGACAGAGAGCTCTGCGACATGCTTCATTCGCTCGACCCCTGCGGCATAGAGCTTGAGCCGCTCGGGGTCTATTGAGCTCTGCATCTCTCTCGCTGCTGCGCTGGATTTCTCCCAAATAGGCGTCTTGATCGGTCCTGGCTCAATGAGCAAGACCCTGATCCCCCACGGAGCGAGCTCCATCCTCAAAGCGTCTGAATACGCCTCTAAAGCGAACTTAGAAGCACAATAGGCCCCCATGAAGGGGTTCGAGATTCGGCCCGCGATCGAGCTCATATTGATGATTCTGCCGCGCGCGACTCGGAGACTCGGCGTGAATGCCTGAATCATCTGTGCATGACTGAAGAGGTTGACCTCGAACTGCTTTCGAAGCTCTTCGATTGGAAGCACCTCGAGCGGAGACGCGACGACAATGCCCGCATTGTTCACGAGGCCGTCCAGCTCAAGCCCCTCATCCTCAAGCCTTCGTACAGCTGCCGAGATGTCATCCGGGATGGTGACATCTAAATGGATCGGCTCTAGCTCTCCGCTCCCCTTGATGCCTCTCGCGGATTCTCTTAGCGAGTCTGCGTCAGCTTCTTTGCGCACACCTGCAAACACGCGATGCCCGCGCGCTGCGAGCCGTAGCGCTGTCGCCCGCCCGATGCCGGTGGAGGCGCCGCTGACTAAAACTGTCTTCTTTTGACGCGCGCCCACAGCGTGCTCCCTCTAGATAGAAACCAAGCGGCCCAGACCAATAAATCGGGCCGGGCCGCCGGTTGATGTCGTATCTGTTCGACACTCGAAGCGGGGGTCGTCACCATTTTGGTGACAAAAAACCCATCGACACGAACGTTGAACGTCTTCCTCATACACTTTCATGCATGCAGTACGAAAAATAATTCTTGAGATAAAATTTAACTTATCTCGAAGAGTTGCGACCCATTCACTCTCAAGGCGAACAAAAAACCGCTCACTCACACTTCACTGACTCTCTTCATAACGCGCTATCACTGCATGATGAAGAGAGCGCGCGAGCGAAGACTCCGCCAACTTCTTGTTGAGAGCGCGTCCAGTAGTCGTCATCTCCAACGAGATTTTTTCTAAGCAATCACGACAGCGACTCAAGACCCCTGCTGCGCCTTCTAGATCGCCGAGCAAGAGCAAGCCGTGTCCCCAACGCTCAAAAGCGGAGAATCGTTCGCTCGTGCTCACACCATCCTCTGCCACTCTTCGCCACAACATCACCGCTGTAGATGCCTCTCCCATCACAACGAAGGCATCCCCCATCAAAACCGCAGCTCGTTCAGCGATGCGGGCAGGTTCTTTTGAGCTGCTCACATTTAAGAGGACGATGAGAGCATCTGCTCCTCGCTGCTCTTCGAGAGAGAGCTCAGCAGCGATCAGCGCACAGCGAGCGCTCCACTCTCCGACTTCTAGGTCTACCCCGAACATCAGCTCTCTATGGGCAGCTATGCGCAGCTCGCCTGCTCGTAAGAGCTCTCCCGCCCGCAGCGCGCACTGAGCACGGCTCTCGGCGGGTCCATCAGCACGAGCTCCTGTCCTGAAGCTCCGCACAGCTCTAAATCGCGCTGCCTCCCGCTGAGAAGGCACCGAAGCTCTCATGCTCCACTTAAATTCAATGCCCATGGCGCGCGCATCCTCACTCAAGCTCTGCTCGCTGGCCGTCAGAGAGACCAGCATCAACATGTATGCGGTGGAGAGACCGCTCACTCTTCGCCCCCGAGGGCTTCGACGACTCGACGGTGCAACTTCTGCCTGATGCGGTACAAGCGACTCTTCACCAACACTCTCCGTACGCCAAACTTCTCGCTGATAGCGCAGGGGCTCATCTGCATTTTATACGCCGCCTCCACGAAGCCCTGCTCGAGCTCTGGGAGCCCTCGGATCGCCGCATCTAAGAGCGAGGAGAGACGCGCGCGCTCAACCTCAACACCTTTAACCCACAGCACCTCCTCGACGAGCTCGAAGAGCGGGTCAGGTTCACGCCCTTCCGTTGCGTCTAACTGACCATTCTCTAAGACTGAGACTGGCCGCCGGGCTTCTCGCCCTCGAAGGCTCTTGAGCACATTCCATGCGATGCGACCCGTCCAAGAGTCCATCCGGTCCGGCTCGCGAAGGCTCGTTCGATATCTTGCCGCTCTGATCATCGTCTCCTGAACGACATCGTCGACTTCGCTCTTATCTCTACTCCAGCGAGACACCCGCCTCTCTAAGCCACCTCGCAGCTCCTCTATCCCTTCCCAATCAACGACTCGCTCTCCCATTCTCTCTCTCCCTCTTCATGGCGCCTCTGTTCGTCCTACAGCGAACAGACCACGGCCCTCGCGAGAGGTCATTGAGAGCTTTTGCTGTGGAGAGATCGGACGCCCAGGAGCCCCTATCGAAGCGGGGATTCAGCGCGCCGGTTCTGCTCTAGGCGAGCGCGGGCGAAGCTCATGATCGATAGAGCTCTTCTCCACAAGCACACAGGGCGCCCTCCGAGAAACGGAGGGCGCCCTGTGTGGCGTGATCCTTTCGGGCGTCACCCGAATTCCCTGCTCAGCCTTTCCGGGCAAATCCGCGAGCTTCTTGAGCCCACTTGGTCTTCGGGAACTGGCGGGTCACTGTGCCGAACAGCTTCTTCGCATTCTCGGTAGCAGCCTCAGTCTCCATCAGGGTGTAGATGCGACCCGCGTAGACCATCGAACGAGCTAGGTAGTCACTCTCTGCCTTGTAGAGGACGACGACCCGCATATATGCCCTGAGAGCCGCATTGAGGGTCTTCCTATTTGCATCAGAGCCCGGGTTCTTAGAGATGCTCTCAAAGAGGCAATCTCCGGTACCTGACCATGCGATGGCGAGCGTCCGTTGATCAGATTTGGAATCCTTCACAATTCGTGTAAAGACCTCCTGTGCACCTTCGTAGTCCTTGTCGGCGAGCAAGCTCTCTGCGCCGATCACCTGAGCCCTGTTGCGCACACTCGCGAATTCAGAGCCAGCTTGATTTGAGATCCTCTTCAACGCATCACGGCGCTTGTCGCCAGTGAGTGCGTCGTCATTGACGACGCCTGAGAGGTTAGCTTCGAGCTCCCATCGCTTAGAGAGACCCTTCGCTGCTACCAATTTTTTAACAGCAGCCAATGACTTCTTCGCGGGCGCAGCCTCGCCGGCAGCAAATTGGGCCTCAGCTTTGAGCAACAAAGCCGCGGGGATATACCTCGCCTCAGGGAACTTATCCTCAAGCAATTGAACAGCAGCGACGGCCTCAGCGGTCTTACCCATCGAGGCGTTCAGCTCGGCGAGACGCCACGCTGCATAAGCAGGCGCCCACACCGGACGAAGCTTTCCACCGTCTGCCATCTTGCTGACCGCTCCATCCAAGAAGGTCGTGAAGTCACTGACAGCATCAAAGAGCTGGTCATCTCGCACAGCGGTCTCGGCGCGGTCGATCAAGGTGAGGTCTTGACGGCCCGAGCCTGGGGTCGTCGTGAAGTCGATGCGAAGGACGTCACCTGCGGGGATCGTCGTCTTCTTCGAGTTCCTCTTATAGGACACTTCTGTGAGGCTCTCCTCGAGGACAGAGCAGTCATCAATCGTGTGCCCGTCAGTCGTGTAGATCGTGTCTGCAGCTGCGACAGCGACGAGGAGGGCGGGAGCGAGGAGGCTGGAGAGGATGATTCGAGTGGACATAAATAAGTGTGTCTATTTGGGGCCTTCTGAGGGGCCTGCAATGGCCGGGCCAGGACAGAGTCCAAGGGCAACGGCAGAAACCGAGTTATCGCGCTCACCTGAGTAAGTAACGCCTCAAAAGAGACGGGCTCATCTGTGAACGACCGGAAGAGGATAGAGGGGTCGCTCGATGGCTGTCAACGCGCAGCCGTCAAGCAGAGCTACGCGACCCTAATAGGGCCGCCCTGAGGTCAATCAGCGGGCTCAGCGACGACCACGACATGAAAGCCTAGGAGAGAGAGCCCCGGAATCGCGCACAAGACCCGATCGATCACCAAGAACAGGCGGGTGAGGAGGGCGTTGCCAGGCAAGAAGCGCAGCACGCCGAGGTGGTCAGGGAAGCCGGCGAAGACATAACCGAGCACTCCATAGCGCTTCACCTTCGTGACCCGAAAGCCTGCCTGCTCACAGAGAGAGACGATCCCCTTCTTCGTGAACCCCTGATCCCCGATGTCGAAGTGTTCGCTCTTCTTATAAAGCGCCCAACGCGCGAAGCGAATCAGCGGATTGTCATTACAGGGCTCACTCATGATCAAGCGTCCACCAGGCCTTAGCGCGGCGCAGCAATGAGATAAGAAGCCGACATGGTCCCGCGTGTGATGGAGGCTGCCCTTACAAAAGACGACGTCAAAGCAGGCCGGCTGGAACGGGAGTCGCTCTGCGTCAGCCGTAACGAGGCGAGCTCCCGGGACATACTCCTCTGAGACGCGGAGCATCTCATGGCTGATGTCTAGGCCGACAGAGCCCGGGTGCTGCTCTTCAAGCTCAGCCAAAAAGAAGCCCGTCCCACATCCCAGATCGAGGATGCGCTCTGCGCCCTCCTGGATATGAGAGATCATCTCCGCGTGCCAGTCCTGCTGAAAGAGCCTCGAGAATTCAAAGCTGTAGCGGTATGCATACCGAGGTGCGAGGGCCCTGTGGAGCTCGATCTGGGCTTGAGCGTTAGTTTTTGCCATGTGTAGAGAGGCAGCCCTAGACGAGCCGCTTCAGGCCATCCATCGTCACAGAGCGCCCTCTGCCCCTTGAGTTCTCACGCTGAACAGCTATGCGATCCGAAGAATGACCTAAGCAGCGCGGGATACCCCCCCTCAAGCTTGGCACCATGAGCCCATACCTTGCTGAAACACATCGGATCTAACTGGACGATCAGCGCTCTGCGCTTGATCACGATGATCTGGCTCACGCCGTTCATCCTAGACCGCCTTGGGCCGGACTCTAACGGCGTGTGGGTCACGATCGTCTCGATGACGGGCTTCCTCTCGCTATTCGTGATGGGCGTCCCGATGAGCACGGTGAAACACATCGCCGAGCACCTCGCTCGTGGAGACACGGACAAAGCAAATAGAGCGATCGGAACGAGCGCTGGAATCAGCTTCGGCCTCGCCGGGGTCGCGCTCTGTGTCAGCGGACCGCTCTACCTCGCCTTCGAGAGCGGCCTCCTCGAGAGCGAGCGCTGGGCCTCACTCGACGAGGAGACGCTAGGGCACGCCCGCTTGGCGTGGTGGATCGTCACCGCCCAAGTCTGCGCTGGCTTTGTGATGCGCCTGCCCTTGGCGATCTTCGACGCTCACCGTGACTTCATCACCCGCAACTTCCTCTTAGCTGGCGCGCTCATCCTGCGCGTCGCGCTCGTCCTCGGGCTCCTCACTTGGCGTCCGACGATCACGGCGCTCGCCCTCTGCCCATTGGGCGTACTCATCTTCGAGTGGGCCGGAGCCATGCTCCTCATCCGCTGGCGCCACAAAGGAGTGCGCTTCTCG
>JAPKBY010000239.1 GCA_028823185.1 Planctomycetota bacterium | reverse complement strand
CTCTTGGGGATCGTGAACGTCAGGGTCCGCCTGAGGACGGGCCGCTCACCATCCAAGATCGCGACGCTCCTATCCTCGATGTCGATCTCAGCCATCGAGTACATGAAGGTCGGCACCTTCTCCTCATCGAGGTAGTAGCCGCGGAAGCGATAGCCAAGGTTCCGCGGATACTGCGGGTCCGGATTGACCGGGTTCTCCTTGTCCATGAACGGCTTGAGCGGCCAGGGCTTCTTATGGTCACCGAGCGTGTAAATGGAGAGGTCCTGTGCGAGCTGGATCGACCGACTCGCAGGGTTGAAACCCCCAGACCCTTGACCGTCCCAGCGCGCCGAGACGAAGTCCCCGCGCCAGAGTCCCGACAGCGTCCCGTTGTTCGCGTCGAAGGCGTAGTTCAATCCGCCCGGGAAGCCGACGGCGATCCCTCGGAAGCCCGCGATGCTGCTACGTCCGCGGTAAGTGCGCGCGGTATCTCCCACGATCAACTTAGAGCTCACCGAGGCGAGGCCGCGCGGGTCGCGCGCCGAACGTCCGAGAGAGAGGAAGTACCAGATAGCATCGATCTGCTTGTCCGTGTCTCCCTCTAAGATCCCAGCATGTGAGGCGACGCCGCCCGACCACCCCTCAGGCATGACGATCCCTGGACGGTAGAGCTGTGGCGCGATGACGAAGCGCTTGAACCAGCCGTACTTGAGGCGCTCGTGCGAGTTGATGAGGTCGATGCCCTTGAAGCCTTGGGTCTCCTTGCCGTTGAAGTTGTGGCAAGACACGCAGCTCAGGCCTGCCGTTCCAAGCAGCTCATGCCCAGCGTCACGCGCGACCTCGCGCTCCTTCCCCTCTGGCACCTCTGGCTCGAGGGGCTCTAGCTCGTCGACGCGCTGGAAGAGCTCTGGCAGGTGCGCGAGGTTCTCCTCACCGAACTGCGGCATGCGCGTGTGCATATAAGGTCGGACCTGTTCAGCGTCGAAGAGCACCCGCTGGGTCCACTCGAGGTTGAGCTTTGCGCCAGCTAGAGTGAGCGATGGCGGGATGCGTGCCTCGTTGCCCAGCTCCGGCTCGCTCGATGTGAAGTAGGCGTCGAGCTCCGGTGACACCCCGCCATAATCATCACGGACGTGGCAGGCGATGCAGTTGAAGGCCGTCAGGGTCTCGTCGATGCGGGCCTTGTCGGAGTCATCCTGCTCGGGCGCAGTGAGCGCTGCCCGGATCGCTGCGCGCTGCGTCTCGCTCAGCTGGTATCTGGGGCTCTCCGTTGAGTCAGCCGAGAGACACCCTCGGGTCGGGTCCAGCGCTCTCCCACTCGTAACTGGCGCGGGCGCGCTCAACCCTTCGAGCGCGTGACAGGAGACGCAGCCCAACTTCTGGAACATGTTCCCGCCGAGCTCAATAAGTTCTTCGTCCACCGGAGCGGGCACGCTCCGTGGGAATCCCTCTCCCACCAAATAGCTAGCGATGTCTTCGGCCTCGACGCGTGACAGTCCCATGTCAGGCATACGTCCTGCCGGGCGCACGCGCAGAGGTTGGAACAAGAAGTCCGAGAGCGACGCGAGGCTGTACTTAGAAGGGACATGCCCTAAACCCACAGCGACCTCTTCGACCTCGGGTGTCTCCCTACCTTCGAGCGCTGGTTTCATCGGCGCGTGACAAGCGACGCAACCCACGGCGTGGAAGAGCGTGCTCCCTCGCGCGACGCGCGCCTCATCAACGATCTCCTTCGAGGGCACGTGCCCGCTTCGTGCGGCAAGGAAAGCCGGGATCGCCTCGGCTGCCTGCGCACGTACGGTGGGATCAAAGGGCGCCAGCACGTCCGGCATCTTTGCCCCTGTGTGCGAGCCCGCAGGATCCGTGATGAAGGAGCGCAAGAACTCGGGTGAGATGCGCCACGCGGCCTCGTCGAGGCGAGGCGCTGGGAGCACCCCCCGACCGTCTGCGCTGATGCCTTCATGACAAGCGGCGCAGCGCAGCTCGTGAATGAGAAGCTCCCCCGCAGCTCGCTGGGTGAGCGCGTGGTCACCAGCCAGGCCAGGGACAACAGGAGCCCTGGCCGTCTGCGCTGCAGCGGTCGTCGCACAGAGCCCCAGCTGCAACATTGAGAGACCGAGCCATAGCCTGGCTCTCATGAGGGATGCGCGTAGCTCCATACGCACAATATACCGTCGTTCCCCCCTCATGCGCGTAAGATGAAACCATGAAGACTCTCTTTCAATCGCCGCTCGCAGCGAGACTTCTCCTCTCCCTCATGGCGCTGTCACCCCTAGCGACAGCTGATCAGGTCCTTCAGGTGAACGCGGGGCGAGGCCTCGTAAACGTCTACTTCCCAGACTCCTACGATCCCGCTGAGCCACTCCCGCTCCTCGTTGGTCTCCACGGCTAAGGCGGCAGCGGCAATGGCCTCGAAAGCTATTTCCAGCTCCGCCAACACGTCGACTCTCGACGCTTCATCTACCTCTATCCCAACGGCACCGTTGACCCTTGGGGCTATCGCTTCTGGAACGCGACCATCAACTGCTGCGACTTTGGCCCTTCCAACATCGACGACAGCGGATACATCCGAGCACTCATCCAACAGGTGAAGCACAACCTCTCCGTCGATGAGCGCAGGATCTCGACCATCGGTCACTCCAACGGGGGCTACATGGGATACCGCCTCGCTTGCGACGCGCCTGAGACCTTCGCCTCGATCATCAGCCTCGCGGGCGCCGCTTGGTTCGACGCCGCGAACTGCGCAGCCGATCAGCCGGTGCACGTGCTCCAGATCCACGGGACGAACGACAACGTCGTCTACTACAACGGCGAGCTATCAGACTCTTGGACCGGGACCGGCTACCCCGGCGCTGAAGACTCCGTCAGGCAGTGGGTCGCGATCAACCATTGCGACGAGACCCCCGATGAGTCCCTCGCAAACATCAACCTCGAATACTGGATCAACGGCGCCGAGACGACCAAGAAGACTTGGGCAGGCTGCAACCCTGGCGGCTCGGGCGAGCTCTGGACGATCTGGGGCGGCGGCCACTCTCCATATCTCGTCCCCGCGTTCGGAGCGCTGGTCCTCGACTGGCTTGACGCTCATCCCAAGCCCCTGATGGCCACGAAGTTCTGCGACGCGGGCTCCAACTCTGTCAGCGCATCCGGCGCCCAGATCTTCTTCAACGGCTATCCATCCTTCTCGTCCGAAGGCTTAGAGCTCGCCGCCTACGCATTACCCAGCAACCAATTCGGGATCTTCTTCGGTGGCCCGCTTGCGCAGAACCCGCCGCTCTCCTTCGGCAACGGCTACCGCTGCGTACGTCCGCAAGGCCTCCAGAGGTTGAACCCAGCGGTCTCCACGACCCTCGGTGAAGCGACCCGCGCGCTCGACCTCACCCAAACCCCGCTCGACACCTACCAGCCGGGCGACACGCGCTACTTCCAGTTCTGGTATCGCGACCCGAACGACCCCAACGGGGTCGCAAACTTCAATCTCTCGGACGGCGTCGAAGTCACCTTCTGGCCTTAGCTGCGCAGCGCAGCTCGCTCAGTGAGTGATCACTTGCAAGCCCGGGCACGAGAGATTGCGCTTGGTCAAGGGCTGCAGGCCGGCACGGCCCCATGCCTCATGAAACATGCACGCAAGGATCTGAGCCTCAATGTAAAAGAACTATCTCCCGGATTAGCGCTTAGCTTCCGTTGCCCTCCCACTCTTTTTGACTTCTGCGCTCACACAGCTCCCCTCCATGTAGGATGAAGTAGGTCTCGAGCAGCGCCAGCCTCTCATCCACAGCGATAATGGGCTCGCAGCACGCTCATGCGCTCTTTCGGGGCGGGGACCCCTCTGACCATGAACATCTCACAACCCATAAAGGCTCTCCTCGCGACCCTCGTCGCGATCAACCTCTATGCGCCCGGAGCTAGCGCGGACGCGTACATCTTGGTCAACGCAGGTCGCG
>JAPKBY010000238.1 GCA_028823185.1 Planctomycetota bacterium | reverse complement strand
CCCTGAATGTCATCCTCCGACTGAGCCCTGCCCTGACATCGTTGCATCTACCTCTGCCTGGGCAGCGCACTCAGGGCAATCGATCCCGAGGCAGCTCAGAAGCTGCGCAGCAGGTGATGCCTTCCTCGCCTTTGTTTCCGATGGCGACTACGCAGGAGGTGGTGAAGAGCACGAGGAGGAGAGCGGTGAGAAGTCTCATAGGTCTTTCTTGGTGGTGAGGGGGTTTTCGAGCGCGGAGAGTCGTGGACAGTCTATGGACTTTCGTGCGCTCTTCGTGTGGAAGACTTATTCTACGCCGATGGACCCTCTCCCCAAGAAATGTGTGCCCTGTGAGGGCGGGATACCTCCGCTCGGTGACGATCAAGCCCAGGAGCGCGCGCTCTTAGTCCCGAAGTGGGGGCTGGCTGATGCGCGCATCTCGAGGTCATTTGTGCTCGAGAACTTTCGCGCTGCGCTCGCTTGGGTGAATCGAGTGGGGATGCTCGCTGAGGAGCACGCGCATCACCCGAACTTTCACATCAGGAGCTGGAACCAGGTGGAGCTCGTGCTCTGGACGCACGCGGTAGACGGGCTCACTGACAATGACTTCGTGCTCGCAAGAGCGATCGATGCGTTAGCAGAGAAGGACGGCCTCTCTAGCTAGGTGGTGTTGATGCAGCTCAGCTGAGCTGCATCAAGGCGAGCGCTCTCTCGCGGAAGCTGAGCATGTCTACGACGCCATTCGGATCACCGCCGCAGTCGCTGAAGGGCAGAGAGCAGGCGAAGATGGGGCCATGCTGCGGTGACTCCGGGAGGAGCCCGTGGCTGCCGCGGATCTGCGTTGGATCTTGAGAGACGACATCCATTAGCGTCCGGAAGCCGAGCTTCTTCTGAGCCAATCTCCTCGCGACGCGCAGGGCGGGCAGCTTCAACTTGGGGTCGATGAAGAGCTCGCAGGGGTCATAGCCGGGCTTGTTGTGGATGTCGACTGTGGGCGCGAAGTCCGGCGCCGCGTCTTCATCTATCCAGTAGGGGTAGTGGAACCATGCGTCTCGCTCTGAGAGGGCGATGATGTCGCCGGCGCGCGCGTGGTCTAAACCTAGCTCTGCGCGCGCTTCGCCAGCGTGTAAGGAGGCGACGCCAGGGAGGTCATTGAGCGCTTCTCGCGCAGCCTCTACAGAGGATGGCGAGTCGCAATAGATGTGTGCGAGCTGATGGTCGACGACAGCGAAGGCGCGTGAGGCGAAGACGTCTAGGCTTTCACCTACAGGAGATTGCCGTACCGAGAGGAGCCCTGCGCGACGCAAGGCGCGGTTTATCTCCACGGGCCGGGAGACGGGTTGGATGCCGTACTCGCTGATGACCATGACAGCGGTGTCGACACGCTCCGCCGCATCAGCGATCTCGCCGACGAGCACGTCAACTTCTTTGACGGCCTCTATCGATCGCGGGTCGTGGGGGCCGAAGCGCTGATGGTCATAGTCGAGGTGCGGCAGGTAGACGAGGCTGAGCGCTGGCGTGTGCCTCTCGAGGGTCTGGATCGCTGCGTCAGCGATCCAGCGGCTCGAGGGGAGACCAGAGCGCGGCCCCCAGAAGTCAAAGAAGGGGAAGTCGCCTAGGCGCTCTTTTAGATCTTCCCCATATGAGCTCGGGCTCGCGTATGTGTCGACGATCTTGCGACCGTCCGCCGGGTAGTGGGGCCGCGGAGTGATCGAGAGATCTACGGCTGCGCCCATATTCCACCACCAGAAGAGCTTGGCGGTGATGGCGCTTGGATTGAGGCGTTTGACCGCCTCGTAGAGCTTCTCACCGCTGACCAAGGTGTTGGCTTGACGCCAGAGGGCGACCTCTCGGCTCGCGGGGTCCATCCAACCATTTCCGACAGCGCCGTGCTCCTCGGGAGAGAGTCCGGTCAGCAAGCTGGCCTGCACGCTGCAGGTCACAGCAGGGAGGATTGAAGACATGGGAGCGCAGGCTCCGCCCTCGGTGATGCGGCGTAAATTAGGCGCGTGCTCGAGGAGCGCGGTGGTCATGCCGACCATGTTTATGACTATGAGGTTTCTCAAGGCTCCAGAATGCTAGCATCGCACAAGATGTTGGGACGAATCTTGGATGTGTTCCGCGGGCGGCCGATGGTCGTCACCGGGACTTCAAAGCTCGTAGAGGGCGAAGCGAAGCGTATTGATGTCGGGGATCCCCTCGGCGATGGCTTCCAGTTTTTACTCTGCCGAGTGGAAGGGAAGGTCTATGCGATCACTACGGAGTGCCCTCATGAAGGTGGTCAGATCGTCGAAGGGCCGATGCGGGATGGGCGCTACGCGCTCTGCCCGCTGCATATGTACGCCTTCGATCCCCGCACTGGACGGCCCCAGGGAGACATGTGCTCTAAGGCTCGCACCTTCAAGACTCGAGAGGTGGGGGATGAGTGTCACGTCTGGGTTTGAGGCTCATGCTCTCGAGCTCTCTCATCGCTCTCGCAGCTTGCGGAGCGGATTTCGAGGCGTCCTCGTCTCCAAAGGTGGCTGTGACTCTCGGCGTAGATGTCCTCTTAGGCCAACGGATTGAGCTCGTAGAGGGCCTCAGAGTAGGGCTCCTCACGCACCCAGCAGGTGTGGATGGAGCGTCGGTTCCAACGGTAGATAGATTGGCCGCAGATGAACGCGTGAACCTCGTTCAGCTCTTTGGCCCAGAGCATGGTGTCAGGGGCGATGTCCCCGCCGGAGAGGACGTTGAGGACGCTCGAGATGCTCTGACCGGGATTCCGTCAGAGAGCTTGTACGGGGCTCGTAGGCGCCCTACGGAGGAGAGCTTAGCGAGGATCGACGTGCTCTTGATCGAGCTTCAGGACGTCGGCGCGCGCATGTACACCTACATCTCGACGCTCGGAGAGGTGATGAGGGCAGCAGGTGAAGCAGGGGTGAAGGTCGTCGTCCTCGACAGGCCCAATCCGCTGGGTGGCCTTCGATATGAGGGACCGATGGTCGAGCCGGCTTGGGAGAGCTTCATCTCTTGGGGCCCGCTCCCAATGACTCATGGAATGACGATAGGTGAGGTCGCGCTCTATTGGCGCGATGAGGTCGGGGTGGAGTGCGATTTAGAGGTCGTGTGGATGAGCGCTTGGGAGCGCGAGATGATCTGGGAGGACACAGGTCTCCACTGGATCCAGTCATCCCCACATATTCCGCACCCGGTGAACGCGCACCTGTATTTGGCGACAGGGGCGATCGGGGAATCTTTTGAGGGGATGCATTGTGGGGTCGGATATACGACCCCCTTCGAAGTCTTGGCGGCTCCTGGGCTAGATGAGCACGCGCTGGCAGGCGCGATGAACGCTCATGCCCTAGGCGGTGTGCGCTTTCTGCCTTTCGTGGGGCGCCCCTTCTATGGTCCGCAGCAAGGAGTCGAAGTGCGTGGGGTCCGCCTCGTGTTGACAGACCCGGGAGAGTTCCAACCTGTTCGCACTGCGATGGCGCTCCTCCTGGAGCTGCACGCTGAGCTGGGAGAGGGCTTGCGTGTGAAGTCAGAGCGGGCCTTCGCTATTCGTTGGGGGAGCCTAGAGCTCCTAGAGCTCATAAGGGCAGGGTCGAGCTTGAAGGAGCTGGAGCGATCTCTCTCAGGAGGCCTGGAAGAGTTCAGGCAGGCTCGTTCGAAGCATCTTCACTATTGAGTCGCACGAGGCGTTCGCCGATGGCGAGGCTAGGTGGAGTTCGAGCTGCCTGTTAGGAGGCCCCGATCGCGGTGACGAGCTCGCTCGTTATGTCCGGAATCACTCGATTGTTGCTGTGCGAGATCTCTTTCCAGAGGCTGCAGTGTCCCTTTCGTCTCATCAGTTTTGAGCCGATCATCCTGACACGATCAGTAGCTCTCTCTCGGAGAATTTGTCCCTCCGCCGAGTCCAATGAGATGCCTCGTCGCTTGAGGTCTTTCATCTCAGGCGTCGAAGCGA
>JAPKBY010000237.1 GCA_028823185.1 Planctomycetota bacterium | reverse complement strand
GCAGCCTTAAAGGATGCCCTCGCTCATTCAGAGGCCTTATCGCTCAGGGCGTGAAGCCGATCTTGACACTGTTCGTTAGGCCTCTTCCGCTGAGGCAAAGACCTGAGATGTCGCCAGAGGAGATGTAACCCCCGAGACCGAAGAGGAGGCGCCGCGACTCTCGTCGCGACGCCCCCCCGCAAAGAGGCTCGAAGAGCCTCAGTCCCTTTCTACTGCCAGATGAGACCGATCGCGTTGCTGAGGTTTGCATTCTTGCCGCAGGGCGATCCGTTCATGTCGCGGTACCAGCACTGGTAGTACTTCGTGCCAGCGACCTGGGGGCCGAGGACGACGTTGGTGTCTGCGAACGCTCCGTTTGCGAACACGACTTGGATCCGCACAACCTCACCACCCACGCATCGGAGGCCATCTTTCAAGGGCATCGGGTAAAAGAAGTTGTCTCCCTGGAAGAACAGGCTAACGGTGCCGTTCGGGAGGTTGTTGGCGTGCAGCCTCAGAGTGGACCCGCCGCCGACGATGGCCTGTCCGGAAGCCGTCAGGGTAGAGCCAGCGCTCGTCGAGTTGGCGCATCCCTCATTCGGTCCACCCGCGTTGGCGCAAGGAGCGTAAGGGAGGCGGCACTCACAGAAGGACTCGTAGGAGGTGTCACCGTCGGTGGGATCGCACGGGAATGTGATCGTCAGCTTGGCGATGTACATGATCCCGGAACAGATAAAGGGGTTGTCCGAGTAGTTCGCGCCGGGAAAGTTCTCCAGCTGTGACAAGTAGAGCGAGTTCGTTCCCGGCCCGAGGCCCAGAACTCCGGCGCTGCCGACGAACTGAGCATTGGAGGCGAAGGAGAACTCATTAGCCAGCCCTCCGCCGATGGCGAGGGTGCCACCGGGTTGGGTCACGTCAGCGTTGAGGGAGACGCCGTAGAGAGTCTCATCGGCCGCCCATTCCAGATCCAGGAGGACCGTCGCGTTCGACGGGATCGCGGGCAGCTGGAAGTCGTGACGATAGAGCGCCGAGGTGGGCGCTTTGCCGCTCCCGTTGACGCTTCCCGTAAAGTGGTTGGGGTTGATCCAACCAGCGGTGTCGCTGAGGTTCGTGAGCCAAGCAGAGTTCGGAGAGATTCGCTTCGCCGCGCTGCCGCCGCCACCAGCCAGAGTGGAGTAGTTTCCGCTCGGGAGAGGCACCTGCATCACGCTGAGATCATCAGAGCCAACCGGTAAGAGGACCGGGCCGGCCGCGCCTTGAGTGACACCGCTGCGGAGGTCGACCTCCACGACGCAATATTCGATAGTAATCTTGAAGGAGTAGATGAGGCCCGAGTAGTTCGCGGCCGTGTCGCACTGTTTGACAAAAAGGTAGTTCGAACCGGGGACCAACCCAAGACTGGTAGGTGTGCCCGTAAACGTGCTGAACGAGGAGGACGAGAATGTACCTCCGGAGTAGAACACCGACGAGGGGACGGTGCTGGAGCTCGGACCGAAGCTGACGGAGCCGACCGTGTCGTCGGCAGCTATCTCCATGTCGATCGTGACGTTCGCGTTCATGGGCATCGTGACCGGAAGATTGAAGGGGTGCGCGTACTGCACGCTCCCCGCTGGAAGTCCGGTTCCATAGGTCCCACTCGGGGTGTGGGTGGAGTGGATCCAGCGGGCATCCGCGTCGCTGCTGAGGGAGCCGATCCACGAACCGACTGGGGCGATTGCTTTCGCCTGGTTACCAGCCATCGCTTGGGCGCGGTGCAAATCGGACGTAGCGCATCCCTGTGTTTTACTGAAGGTGATATTGCCGTCGTTGGCACCTGGCAGGAGAGGATTGCCGCCGCTGTCATTGCCGGTGCGCAGGGTGACGGTTTGGGAGATGGAGGTCTGTGCATGAGTCGACGCAACCATCGCCAAGAGGGCGAGAGACGCGGAGGCTGCGAGGCGCAGAGTTGAACGGAGAGTGAGGTTGAGTCGTTGGCTGAGTCGCATTTTGTTTTCCTGATTGGAGGCTGAAAAGTCTTCGGCAGCGCCATACAAAGCGCTGCCATCAACGCCAAGTGCGTCTGCCAAACAATTGAGGACAAGAAACGGGGAAAAAATCTCGAGCCTTCATAGAGGATCGGGAGAACAAGTCATCGCGCTGCTCTTTGAGAGCGCGGCCTGCACCGGGTCTGGCGCGGCGAGTAAAACGACGGCCTCAGTACGGGGACTCATCCCCATGACAGCAGGCTCGGTCATGCGCTCGGGCTCAGAACATCTCAGCGATCTGCCCCATCACAAACCACAGCAAGAACCCGAACGGAGACATGAGCAGAGACAAGAGCGCCACATGCAGGATGCAACCATAGTAGCCGAGCTGCTCTTTGCCCTGAGCTTGCCGCCTAGGCTCGACGACCAGCAAGAGCACGAGGAGCGCGAACGGGAGCGCCAGAATGAACCAGAGCCAAGCCTGAGTTGGTAGCGGATTGAGGAGCAGCACCTCGATCAAGACCCTGACTCCAAGGCGCCAAGACAAGCAGCAATGAGCGAGGGCAGCCTTTAGGGGCTGCCCTCGCTCTTTTAGATGCCTTATTGCTCAGGGCGTGAAGCCGATCTTGACACTGTTGGTCAAATTACGACCCGTCCCGCAAGGACCGGCGACATCTCGATAGAGCACCTGGAAGTTCCACGTGTCCCCCGAGCGGATCCCCGCTCCAGGCGGCAGGAGCAGGCTCTTCGCCACGAGCCCGTCACCGTAGACCGTCGCCCCCCAGGGCCTAGAGTTGGCGATTTGAAGGCGCCAGATCCTGGAGCCGGGGTTCACACATAAGATGCCATCACCGAAAGGGATCATCGCGGCCCCTCTGCTGGCGAGCAACATGGTGAACACGCCTGGCGGCAGCTTCTCTGCTGTGAGAGTGAAGCTGTCGTCGCTGACGCTCCGAGAGCCATGAGCCTTCAAGCTCGCGCCAAAACCTGTTGAGTTCGAGCAGCCCGCGTTCGGATCTACGTTTCCACAAGGGGCCACTGCGGCCGTGCAAAAGCAGCCCGGTCCACCGATCTCAACAGCTGTCATCACAGACGAGAACGGAGAGGTCTCAGCCCAAGGTGTCATGCCACCAAATTGCGCCGTCTGGGTCGCTGTCACGTGATCTCCTGTAGCCAGGCTCGCGGAGATCGAGAAGGAGCCATAAGCAACGCTCACCACCTGCTCACCCAAGAGCTCATATCCTTCGTCACCTAAGTCTCGGAACACCTGAACTAAGCAAGGGGTCGCGCTGACAGTGATGTAGCCGCCGACAAAGGACGAGGTCGCGGCGGTGATGAGCGGAGCCGGGATCATGGCGTTCCCGAGGCCAGCTAGCTCGATACCATCACCGACATTATCGCTGATGCTGTTGTTGAGGATTTGAACTCCATCGGTGGGGTCAGGACCACCTGCGAGCCCGACGAGGACCCCAGGCCCCCCGTTCTCCAAGATGCTGTTCCCGAGGCTCGTCGATGTGCTCCCCACATGCGCGCCGATGACTGTGTCGAAGACATATCCCATCAGCTTGAAACCACCGAACCCGTTCCCGAGCCCCGGCATCCCGACCATGTTTGCAGAGAACCTGTTCAGCACAGCGTGACTGAGAGCGTCTCCACGGAGAATGACTCCCCAGGCGCCGTTACCAGAGATGCAGTTGCCCTCATTCAGCGTCGCGCCGCCGACCTCCGTCTCGCTGGCAAAGATGAGCATGCCGCTGAGGTTGTTTTGGACTGTGTTAACGCGCGCAATGTCGAGACCGATCGTGTTGCTCTTAAAAGAGTTTCTATCCGAGAAGAAACCAACAACCACGCCATAGCTGGTGTTACCGCTGATGACATTGCCGACGAACTGGTTCTCAGTCGCGACGCTCTGAAGCATGACGCCGTGCCTCCCGTTGGGCATCGCAATACCACCTGTAGAGTCCGTCCCTACGAGGTTCTCAATGAT
>JAPKBY010000236.1 GCA_028823185.1 Planctomycetota bacterium | reverse complement strand
TGTCACGCGTATCGGCTCGGCCAGCGTCGAGCCGCAAGCGCGTGCTCTCCGCGCGGCGCTCTGCGAGGACCACGGACTCTCTCTGGATCTTGAAGGAGAGGACTGCGATCACGGTGTCTCTGAGCGCGCCCCGAAGAGAGACCCTCATCGAGTCACCGAACTCCTCAAGTGAACGCCGCATAGCGTCGCGAGAAATCAATGAAGAGCGATAAGCATTACGCTCAGGCAAGCGATCTAGCGGGAGGTCAAAGTTCAACCCTAAGCCCCAAGAGGAGTCTCGCAAGTCGAACTCGGAAGGTCTTCCATTGGTCGAGTTCGTGTTTGAGCTCGCGACGAAGTTTAGCCCTGCTCGCAAGGCATCCTCAGTGATCGAGACCCTGCGCTCAGCGTCCTCCATGCGATCCAGTGAGGTCAGATAGTCGAGGCGTGATCGCATCGCGACATCGATCACGAGCTCTTCATCAAGCCCAAGCTCCGTCGGCTCGTCCTCGCTCAAGACGGTCAACTCTCTGCTGTCGAAGCTGAGCTCAACGGCCACCGGTAGACCGAGGAAGAGCTTGAACTCGTCAAGGGTTGACTCTAATCGCGCGCGCGCAGTGAGGAGATTGTTTTGACTGCGCAGCTCGTCCTGCCGAACTTGATCGAGTTGCAAGTCGTCTAGGCGACCTGCTGCTGCGAGCTCGCGGTTCCTCTCCGCGATCACCTTCAGGTTTTCATAGTTGAGGTTCGCGTTGTTCGCAGCGTCCATCTGCTGAAGCACCTGATAAAAACGCGAGGCGACCTCTACTGCGAATGTACGTCGAAAGCGCTCATAAGACCGGACCTCGTAGACGAGGTCACGCTCAGCTTGAGTGAGAGACTCCAGCACGATCTTTCTTCCCGCACCGCGGAGGAGAGGTTGAGTGAATGAGAGCGTCAGCAAGCCATCCGTGCTCCATCCAGAGCCTCCTGCGAGCCATCTAACAGAGTCGATTCCGATCCCTGCCAAGAGTGACCCGCCGTCTCCCAAGAGGCGGGTGAAGCTCAGCCCGAATGAAGCATCGCGCTCCTCTGAGACTTCATTTGAGCCCTCCAAGCCATAGGCGAGGCTCCCCGCAGGGATCCAGCCGAGCCTGTAGCGCTCCATGGTTAAATCGAGCGCGCTCAAATAGAGGCTCTCTCGATTGTCCTGAAAGTCTCGGTTGCTCTCTGCGGCGATGCGCAAGCACTCCCGCAGTCCGATCGGTTCAGTGGGGGCAGGCTCACCAGCCAAGAGCCTCTGGCGGAGACTTCCAGGTGCCTCAGCTAGCTCAAAGAGCTCCGGAGCTTCAGCGAGGGCAGCTCGACGAGCTGTGATGAGGGCATAGACCTCCTCATCCGCGGAGGCGGCGTGCTGAGCCGGAGATTGGCAGCCCATTGACGCTGAGAGCGCGAGAGCTATGAGAAGAGATTGACGAGGCGTTCGCATTCCATCCTTTGTACGCGAGCGAGGCCTCGCTAGTTGCGATTGAGGCCGAAAAATACAGCTTCAAATCTCCTGAGGTCCTGCCCCACCCTATCTACGGGGGAAGCGTCTCTCCCACTCAGCCACAGCTCGCATGAGATCCCCTAAGACCTCTGGGCGCTCCCCTGAGACATCTTCTAGCTCAGAGGGGTCGTTTGCCGTGTCGTAGAGCTCCGCGCTAGAGACCTCATAGGCTCCTTCTCGCGCCACTCCGTCTCTGTTCAAGAGCAATCTCCACCCATCGATCCGAGCAGAAATCAGCCCTCCTGGGAGCTCAGCTATGACCGGACGAGGCTCTAGCGATCGTTCACGGTCTGTTCGAGCCAAGAGGCTCCTGCCCTCAGGCTCTGAGAATGGCTCGAGGAGCATCCACTCACTCAGCGTCGGGGCGACGTCAGCGAGACCGACGAGGTCTTCGAAGATCCGGCGACCTGTCAGGCTCCTTGGGTGGTGAAAGGCGAGCGGGACATGCAGGCCCTGAGCATGAAGGCTCTCCTCTGATCCATAGTAACCGCGCTCCCCAAGCTCACAGCCGCTCAAGCCCGCAGTGACTACGAGCGTGCGATCCCACACCTCCTCCTCGACCTCAAAGTGATGCTTGTAGATCTCGAGCAGCTGCCGAAGCAAAAAGTTTGCGCGCTCTAGGTCTCCGTCATAGAGCCCGATCAAGGCGTCGCGATCCACGGCAGAGAGAGAGACCTCTCCCTTATTGACCTTCTCCAAAAAACCGATGTTGCTCTCCACTGACCCCTCGTACTCAGCATCGACATAGCGCGTCTGGAAATCGATCAAGCCCGTTGAGGTATGGACAGCCTTGGGCTCCCAAGGCGGCGCTGGACTTCCAAAGTGAAGCCAGAGGAGCTGGGGCTTCTGGGGATCGAACTCCGTCCTCATGTACTCAAAGGCGCGCATGAGCAGGCCATCTACAGGGACACCATCCCGATACACGATCTCTGTGTGATCTTCGACAAAGACATCAAAGCCGCGGGAGAGGCCGCTCTCGGCGAGCGGGCTAGAGGGGGACGCAAAACCAGCCGTTTGAAATCCGGCCGCCTTGAAGCGCTCCGCGATGGTTGGGACATCATCTGATAAGACGCCGCCTGGGGAGAGGAGACCGTGAGCACGTGGCGGCAAGCCTGTAAAGAGCGTCGCCAGGGAGGGCCGAGTAGAACCAGATGGAGCAAAGGCTTCGTGAAAGAGGACCCCCCTCTCCATGAGGAAATCGAGATCTAGAGAGCGCTGATCGTCGGGGCGCTCAATAAAGGTCGTGTGGCGAGGGTATTGCCACATGTGGGTGTGATCAGCGCGGAGGTTCTCGACCGTGATGAGGAGAACATGCTCCGGAGGCGTGCCAGGACGCTCTCTCGTGCAGGAAGCACAGAGGGCCAACAGAATGAGAGGGACTACTCGCATGACAGCCTCTTCATCGGTCCATTGCCCACTCTGGCAGCCCTGACTCGATCCCCCAGAGCGGACGGACCCATAGCTGGAAGACCAAGACGATCAAGAGGACGGTCCAGAGGTTCAAGAGGAAGCCTGCTCTGAACATCTGTGGCACCGTGATCCTCCTGCTCGAGAAGACGACTGCATTGGGAGGCGTCGCAGCGGGCATCATAAAAGCAGCCGAAGCTGCGATCGTGGCAGGCATCATCACTAAGAGCGGGTTCAGCTGGGCGCTGGTCGCTGTCGCGGCGAGGACTGGCAAAAGGACCGCTGTGGTCGCCGTGTTCGAGGTGATCTCGGTGAGGAAGCTCAAGAAGAGCGCGACGACCGCCACCACGACCCAATCAGATGTCCCCTCTAGCAGAGGAGAGAGCGCCGCACCGATCTCTCCGTCCAGACCTGAGACTTGAAAGCCTTTTGCGATGCAGAAGCCGCCACCTAGGAGCAGCAACACCTCCCATGGAAGCCTAGACGCGCTGCGCCAGTCCATAAGCGTCTCCGACTTACGGAGTCCAGAAGGGATGAGAAAGGCGAGCAGAGCCATGACCATCGCAACGGTCGCATCAGAGATGTCGTTCTTGTGCTGCTTGTACCAATCAATATCTCCCGCCTCTGCGCCGAGAAAGAGACGCGACCACCCTGGGATCCTGAAATCTCCAAAAGCGAGATCCGCCCGTGTAATCCAGAGGAGCGCTGTGGCAGCGAAGAGCGCAGACATGCGGACCTGCGCCGAGTTCATCGAGCCTTGAGCTGCTCGCTCGGCTAAGACCGTCTTGGCGCCGAGAGCTTGAGCGGCTCGAGTAGATGCGGAGCTCTTGAGCGGCAGAATCACTCGCGTGAGCAAGAGCCAAGCAGTCGGGACAAAGATCACCACGAGTGGAGACCAGGCCATGAACCAGTCTCCAAAAGAGATGCGCGGGCCAGCGGGGAAGGCCTCTTCGAATTGCCCCAGGAAGACCTGATTGGGAGCCGTCCCGACTGGCGTACCCATCCCTCCGACAGAGGCCGAGTAAGCGATCCCCAAGA
>JAPKBY010000235.1 GCA_028823185.1 Planctomycetota bacterium | reverse complement strand
AAGACCAGTAAGAAGTATCCGATGAGTCGTAGCACGAGCCCGAGCCTACCTCTTCGACTATGCTCTGTCCCATGGCCATTGCCGCTGAACTCTTGCGAGCCTTCGGAGATCTCGCGCTCCTGCCCCCGCGCCTCCTCCAGCAGGTCCTCTCGCAGGGATCCCGCTGCCGCGAGCTTGAGGGGCTCTTGGGCGCAGAGCCCGAGCTCAACGACACCCCAGCAGATCCAGACCGCCTCCCTCAGCGCCCCCTGCGCTTCTTCCTCTCAGCCGCCGAAGACTCTGGCGAGATCCACGCCGCCAACCTCGCGCGCGCGCTCCAGGCCGAATGCTCAGAGCTCAATCTACCTGCCCCTCAGCTCATCGGCTTCGGAGGAGACCGCATGCTCGAGGTCGGAGTTGAGCTCCTCGCCAGACCCGTCGACCGCGCTGCGATGGGGATCGGCGCTGCGCTTCGCGGCCTCACCTATTACGCAGAGCTCCTCAACACCGCCAGGGACTCATTCAAAGAGAGAGGCGCAGACGTCTTCGCCCCGGTGGACTCTCCAGCACTCCATGTCCCGCTGGCGCGCATCGCGAAGAAGCACGCGACCCCGACTGTCCACTTCGTCGCTCCGCAATACTGGGGCTGGGCCCCTTGGCGAGTCGGTGGATATGCGAAGGCTGTAGACACAGCGCTCACCATCCTGCCCTTCGAGCCCGCATGGTTCGCGAAGACTGGGGTCAACACAGAGCATGTTGGACACCCGCTGCTCGACGCGCTGACGGACATTCCGACGACCCGCCCTGCCGATAACGCGAGCGACCTCGTCCTCCTCCCGGGCAGCCGCGCCAGCGTCATCGACCTCAACCTCCCATGGATGCTCGAGCGCGTCGCGCCACTGGTCGAGGAAGGAGCGCGAGTCGTGGTCTTGCAAGACAGCTCCAGGCACGGCGGGCGAGTACGCAACCACGTCCTGAACTCCTCCGTCCAAGGCAAGGTCGACGTGAGGACGAGCGATCTCCACAAGCACCTCGCTGCCGCCCGCAGCGCCTTCAGCGTCTCAGGGACCATCCTCTTAGATCTCCTTCACCACAGACTCCCGACCGTCGTCATCTATCGACTCGAGTCCGGCTTGGCCTGGTTGCGGCCGCGCCTCCTGAACACTCCCTACTTCTCATCGACAAACCTCCTCTGCGGTCGCGAGATCATCCCGGAGTTTGGATTCACTGGGAACGGGCCCACAGGGGCAGTGGAGCAAGCCCTCCATAAAGCTCACTTGGATGAAGACTGGCGCAGGGAATGTATCGCTGGGCTGGACGAAGCTGCGCGCTGCCTAGGCCCTGCTGGCGCGACGCGCCGCGCAGCCAGAGCGCTCCTAAGGCACGCCCAAGAGCCAGCGTGAGTTCAGCCCTGAGTCCTCAAATAAAAACAGCCGATCCGGTGAATGGGTCCGCGAGAGATGCGTACGGGGGTGAGATGCCTGCACTCACCACACAGCTCATGGGCAAGGTCAAGGCCGGCGACGAGAGCGCCTTTGACCAGCTCGTGACCGCCGTCACACCGCGCGGTCACACTGTAGCCCACTCCCTCGTCGGCTCTAGAGAGGACGCGCGAGAGCTCGTCCAAGAGTCCCTGACGAAGGTCTACGCAGCGCGTGCCAGCTACCGCAATGAGGAGCCCTTCCTGCCTTGGTTCCACCGCATCTTGCGCAACGCCTGCATCAGCTTCTTGCGCAAGCGCGGACGCGCGAAGACTCGCTCGATCAGCTCTGCCATCGACAATGACGGTGCCGACTGGGAGATCGAAGCGAGCGAGCTCCGGCCTGACCAAGAGGCAGAGGCCACAGACACCAGCGCGCACGTGCGCGCCGCGCTCGACACGCTCCCTCTAAAGCACCGAGAGATCCTGAGCCTCAGACACTTTGAGGACCTCTCTTACGCAGACATCTCACTCCAGCTCGGGATCCCTGAAGGGACCGTAATGAGCCGCCTCTACCACGCACGCCGCCGACTCGCTGAGCGACTCGGTGACCTCCTCGAAACCTAAACTCATAGAGACCCTCGTGAACGCCACACAACCCAGCCCTGAGCCTACAGAGGACGAGCTCCTCGCTATGGCCTACGCCGATGGCGAGCTAGCGCCGGAGGCTCGTCGCGAAGCGGCGAAGCGCATCTCTACGGAGGATGCCTTCGCGCTGCGCGTGGCGCACTACCAGCGCTTGGACGTGACGACCCGCACGGCGACCTCCAGCGAACCGCAAGACACGGCACGCGCCAAGCTCGCCGAGGAGCCACTGCAGCGCGCGACGCTAGGCTTCGGGTGGGTCAGCGCCACCCTCGGCTTCATCGCCTTCTACGCCTGGATCTTCTATGAGATCCTTCAAAATGAAGAGATGTCCGGCGCGCCCAAGATCTTCCTCCTCTGCGCGGCTGGCGGGCTCTTCCTTCTCTTCCTCTCTGTGCTCCGCGGCCGCCTGCGAGAGCTCCCCTACGACCCCTACACAGATATCGAGCGATGATTGTCACCACCTGCGACACCGTCCCTGGCCGAGAGCTTCAGTCAACCCTTGGGCTCTGCCGCGGCAGCGCGATCCGAGCACGCCACCTAGGGAAAGACATCCTAGCCTCGCTGAAGAACATCGTCGGCGGCGAGATGCACGAGTACTCCAAGCTCCTCGCAGAGACGCGCGAACAAGCGCTCGACCGCATGATCGAAGACGCGCGCTCAAAGGGAGCAGACGCCGTCGTGGCTGTTCGATACGCCTCGACATCGATCACTCAAGGGGCAGCCGAGTTCCTCGCTTACGGGACCGCCGTCAAGCTCACTTAGCTCTAGCGCTCTTCGACGAAGTCTTCATAAGACTTCCTCGTGATGTCCGGGACCTCGCATCCCTCAGCCGGATAGCCGACCGGAATGAGGAGGTAGGCGCGCTCGTTCTCTGGGCGCTCGAGGATCTTCTCTAGGAAACCCATCGGGCTCGGAGTGTGGGTCAAGGTCGCGAGCCCAGCCCTGTGGAGCCCAGCGAGCAGGAAGCCCGTCGCGATGCCGACAGACTCCATGACGTAATAGTGCTTTCGCTTCTCCTCGTCCTCTAAACCATAAGCCTGACGAAAGACGACGATGAGCGCGGGCGCGTCCTCCAAGAAGGGCTTGTTCTCATCCGTACCCAGCGCCTCCAAATCCTTGAGCCACGCCTCTCCCATGCGCCACTCATAGTTATCGCGCTCCTCTGCCTCTGCCGCCTCTCTGATGCGTCGCTTCATGTCAGCGTCTCGCACGACGACAAAGCTCCAAGGCTGCAAATTAGCGCCCGAGGGCGCGCTGCCCGCAGCACGCAAGCACTCTTCAAGGACTCCCTCTGGGATGAGATCCGTCGAGAAGCTGCGAACGCTGCGTCGCGCCTCAAGCTCTCTGCGAAACGCGCTCGCAGCAGCCAGCATCTCTTCACCGTCTCTACGCTCGAAGCTCAAGGGCACAAAGCTAGGGTCTGTCATAGGCCCAGAGTAGAGACTCTGGATTCCCAAACCAGCGCATGAGACAGCTTCTGTTGATTCGTTAGGATCACGCCCAGACAGTGAGGCTGGGACACCTCACGACAAAACAATGAGACACATCACCACGCTGCTCATCGCCCTGCTCAGAGCCGCCGCTATCTCCTGGCTCACGATTGGCCCCCTCGCCTGGATCATGAGGGACGGCATGGGCCCAGACTCTGTCACGAGCGAGGGCCTAATGGCGGTTCAGCGCACCTTCACGGCCTTCAACTATGGACCGATCGGACTGGCACTCCTCCTCGCCAACCTGCTCGTGCAGCGCCGCTTTGGAGGTCTCGATAAAAGCTCGACGCCTTACGCAATGATCGGCATCTTCTCAGCGATCATCCTCGTGGCAGCGGGCTTCATCTTCTTCAGCTAGAACTTCAGATCAAGGCCTCCTAAAGACCCAGAAGGCCATTAAGCAGATGAAAGGAGATCTTAGGACTACATGCCTGCTTCACT
>JAPKBY010000234.1 GCA_028823185.1 Planctomycetota bacterium | reverse complement strand
GGTGAGGCTGCTTAGAGGGCTTGGTTGATGTCTTCGATGAGGTCGTCGACGTGCTCTATTCCTACAGAGAGGCGAACAAGTCCATCGGCCATGCCAGCGGCGCGGCGGTCCTCAGCAGGGATGCTCGCGTGAGTCATCGTCGGCGGCACCTCAATCAGCGACTCGACCCCGCCGAGCGACTCAGCGAGGGTGAAGAGCCTCGTCTTGGTAGAGAAGGACTCGCCAGCTTCCAGCCCACCTACGAGCTCTACGCTGACCATTCCGCCGGCTTGGCGCATCTGCTTCTGGCAGAGCTCGTGCTGGGGATGGGACTCAAGGCCCGGATAGTGGACGCGCGCCACCGCATCGTGTGACTCGAGATAAGCCGCGATGGCCCGTGCGTTCTCGCAGTGGCGGTCCATTCGAACAGCGAGAGTCTTTGTCCCGCGCATCACGAGGAAGCTTGAGAAGGGGTCGAGCCCTCCTCCGCATGAGTTCAGGAAGAAAGCGTAGCGATCGCGGAGCGCAGGATCATTTCCGATGAGGCAGCCAGCGATGACATCCGAGTGACCAGCGAGGTATTTGGTCATGGAGTGCAGCACCACGTCTGCTCCGAGGGCGAGCGGGTTCTGGAGGTAAGGAGTCGCGAAGGTGTTGTCGACGACGACCATCTTCCCGGCGTCCTTGGCGAGCGCGATCGTCGCGCTGAGATCTGTCAACCGGAGCAGAGGGTTCGAGGGAGTCTCCAAGTAGACACACTTGGTCTCGGGCCGGATCGCTTCAGCGATCTTTTCAGTGTCTCGCGCGTCGACGAAGGAGAACTCGATCCCGTAGCGCTCGTAGACCTGCCGGAAGATCCTGTGCGTTCCTCCATAGAGGTCATTGCCCGCGATGATGTGGTCGCCAGGTTCGAAGCTCGCGAGCAGCGCGTTCGTAGCTGAGAGTCCGGAGGCAAAGCAGAGGCCCCAGGCGCCGCCCTCAAGCGAGGCCACGTTCTCTTCGAGCGCTGTCCGAGTCGGATTCGAGGTGCGCGAGTACTCATAGCCTTGGCGGGGGACGGCGGGGGCGTCCTGCTTGAAGGTGCTCGTGAGATAAACGGGCGTCATCACAGCGCCGTTCTCAGGGTCAGGCTCTTGGCCGGCGTGGATGGCGCGCGTCTCGAAGTTGTCGGAGTCTTGTTCGTTCTGGGTCACAGCAGGGTCCTCTTGGGGAGTGCGAGGTGGTTCGGAGGGTGCCGCTTCAAAGTGCGACAGCCACAGAGTGTATTCCGGCCACCTCTAGGTGCCTAGAATACCGTCCATGAACGTCGCGTTAACTTTTCGCCGATCTGCGCCCTCAGGCCCGCTCCCGTGGTTGGTCGCAGGGGCTTGGGTGGCCTGGCAGCTAGCGACCCGCGACGCAGGAGTCACTTGGGGCTGGGATGAGAGCATGCACGCAGAGCTCCCGGCTGCTCGTCTCGCGCTCTATCTGAGGGCGGGAGATCTCGCTGGTGCCTTCGAAGCGATCCACTCCTGCACCCAATACCCCTTTGTCTGGCCGACCATCCTCGGGATCACGCAGGCAGCCTTCGGCCTCTCTGAGGCCGCAGCGCGTGTTGCTGGCGTCGTGCTGTTCGGGCTGACCATGGTCGGCGCGTTTCAGCTGACGAGGTCTGTCGCCTCACGCCTCGCTCTGGGGGAGCGTGAGTCTCGCTTCGCTGCTTGGGGAGCGCTCGCAGCTTGTGCTGCTTCTCCACTCGCTGGCGCTTATGCCGGCACGCTCTTCCACGCTGTGCCCTTCGCTTGTGTCAGCACCTGGACGCTCATCGCGTGGTCACATCGTGATCCAGAGAGGCCCCTCTCAGATGTCCTCGCCGGCGCCGTGTTCGCGATCGCCTTCTTCACGAAGTTCAACTACGCCGTGCTTCTAGGTGCGATCCTCACGGCCGACTTCCTCTTTGAGTGGCTCTTTGTCGCGCGCCCAGCCGGATTAGCTCGGCAGATGTGGGGGCGAGGGCTGCGACTAGCGTTGCCTGTGGTGACGCTCTCTTGCTGGTGGTTCTTCCTGCCGCTTCCAGGCGGCTCCGAGCTAGCCGCCGTGCACCGCGATGCCTTCCTGGGATTCTTGCAGGGGAATCTAGAGGTCGACTATCTCTCGCCTGCGCGGCGACTCGTGGAGTGGGCGGCTGGACTTCACGCTCATCCGCGCCTCCTTCTCCTTGCCGTCAGCGGCGTGATCCTTGGAATGCGAACGGTCGGAAAGCCTGGTGGGCATTTATTGGGTGCGGCAACTCTGGTGCCCTTCGCAGCTATCTGGGCGCACCCTTTTCACCTTGATCGCTTCTTGGTGCCCTTTGCGCCTGCGCTGTGGAGCTTCGCGGCGATTGGATTGACGACTTGGCTCTGGCGGGATGGGGGTTTGCGTCGCATGGCGAGCCTGCTCGCGCTGCTCTGCATCGTGCCTCTTGGAGGCGTTGACTCGCGGGCGCTCGCAGACGCGGTGGGTTTGGTCCCGCCGGCCGGAGCGCAGCGTGATTATGTGTACAGCGAGCTTGAGCGCCTCGGACAGCTGGGAGAAGGACGGAGAGTCCCGACGGCAGGTTTAGGTCGAGAGAGCGCTGAGGCCATGCTGGATGCGATCGCGGGAGCGGTCACTCCGATGGAGCGCGTCGGCTGGTTAGGCATCTCAAGTGAGCTCTCTCCTGCGGCGCTTCACCTCGGACTGCTCGAGCGCGGCGGAGAGGAAGAGCGCTTTCTTCGTGACGCTCACCGGGAGGTAGACGTGACCTTCTTTGGGGTCGACCCGAGCTGGAGTGATGAGCGCCTCAGAGAGTGGGCTAGCTCTTATGAGGTGATCCTGATGACTGACCCGCCAGATCTAGGAGGGAGACGCGCGCGTGAGTTCATGCGGGCCTATCAAGAGCGACTCCTCGGATTGGGATGGGAGGCGACCTTCCTTGGCAACTATGAGTGGCAAGGGGCAGCTGGCGAGCTCCAAAGCGTGCAACTCTTCGCGAGCAGGTCTTCTCAATGAGCGAGGAAGTGCTGAGCCTTTGGACGAGCGAAGAGCGCCTCGATCTATCTTCCTTTGATCTCGACTCGCTCGAGTTTGGAGCAGCGAAGGAGACGCTCGCCGCTCATGTCTCGAGCTCTCTCGGGCGCCGCGCACTCGCAGAGCTCACCCCGCTCTGCGATGAAGAGGTCATGAGGATGCGCGCTGTCTACACCGAGCTCTCGGAGTTGATCGAAGGGGGAGAGAGCGTCAGCCTGGGCGGCGTGACAGATCCGCTCAGGATCATCGTCTCGGCTCACGAGGGCGGCTTTGAAGAGGAGGAGCTCTCGACGCTGCGTGGCTTCTGTGATGCTTGTGATCGCCTCTCGCGTTGGTGCAAGCAGAGGTCGGCGGCCTCACCAGCGCTCGGAGAGCTTGGCCGAGAGCTGCCTCAGCTAGGTGGGCTGCTCGAGCGCTTGCGCAGGTCAGTCGATGAGCGCGGTAGGGTCTTAGATGAGGCCTCGCCGCTTTTGGCCAGGCTGCGTGCGGAGGAGAGAAAGCTCGCGCGCTCGATCGATTCCAAGCTTCGCTCGATCGTTCGTGAGCCTGGGCTGCGCTCCTCGCTTTCAGATGGTCGGGTTCACCTTCGAAATGGGCGCTTATGCCTCGCGATCAAGGCTAAGAGCTCTGGCCGCCTGAAGGGCGTCTTACATGATCGATCGGCGAGCGACCAGACGGCCTATATCGAGCCTGATGCCGTCGTAGGGAGCTCGAATAGGCAGGCAGATTGCCGCATCGAGGAGCGTCGAGAGCTGAACCGGATCTTGGTCGAGCTCGCTCGACACGTCTTGGAGGAGGAGGAAGCGCTCATCCAAGCTGCGCGCGGACTCGCCAAGCTAGAGCTGACTCAAGCTGCGATCACCTGGGCCAACGAAGTCGAGGCGCGTCTCCCCGATTTGGCCGGAGAGGAGTCCGCCGGCTTGCTCTTGAGGGGCGCCCGACACCCGCTGCTGCTAGAGGAGTTGAGCGC
>JAPKBY010000233.1 GCA_028823185.1 Planctomycetota bacterium | reverse complement strand
CCATTCGTGCGGACGAGGGCTTCTTGGAGCTCTTCCCATCGCGGACGCGCAGACTCGAGCAAGCTCGTGTGTTTGGCTTGATCGTCGCGCGCGTTGGCCAGGCTCTTGTTGGCTTCAACGAAGAGCCCATCGGCCTGTGTGAGTTTGGATAAGAAGGCTGAGAGCTCCGCGTCCGCATCATCAGCTGTGGCGCGCTCATTCATGGCTACGGCCTCTTTCTCATCAGCGATGCTCATGAGGCTCTTGTGGTCAGAGGCGTGCGCGTCGAGTCTTTCTCTCCAGAGGAAGAGCATTTTCTCAGCCGCATGCGCAAGGACGCGCGCTCTTGCGACCTCGAGCTCGGCGAGCTGGTTGAGCGCCATGACTCTCGTTAGCTCCTCTGTGCTCGCGCTGTGTGCGGCTTGAGCGGCGAGGTCTTCTGGGAAGATCCGGAGCTTCTCTTCTGCTGCAGTCGCGATTGTGAGCGCCTCATCAAGTGCAGGGAGGACCTCCGCGGCGACCTGTCTTAGTCTGGTGTGTTCTTGTTTGGTGCTGGACGCGGCCTCCTCCTTCTCTCCTAAGGGGGCTGTGAGCGCTTGAAGTCGAGCGGCAGCGGCGACCTCGGCCGACCTCGCCTGTGTGGCCTGCCCCTCTGCTGCTTGCGCCGCGAGCTCAAACTGCTGGGCGCGCTCCTTCACAGGGGGGAGCGATCGCGTGAGCTCTGCTAAGGCTGCTTCGGCTTCTGCTGCGGATGCCTCAAGACTGGGGAGGGCCTCTGTCAGCTGGCTCAGCGCAGCTTCAGAGCGCAAGACTGCGCGCTCTTCGTCGGTCCTTGGGTTCACTCGCAAGTGAGATTGTGCCTCCATGTCTTTGGCGACGTAGTGAAGCAGCTCTCCTCTGAGGGTGCCAACTACGAGATGCGCTCCATCACTTGTGGAAGCCACCGCGGTGGTAGCTGACGGAGCTACCTTGAAATTGAAAGAGAGGGAGCCGTCCCCATTGGAGAGCAGCAATCCTCCGTTCATGCCACATGAGGCGACCCTCCCATCACGTAGGTAGTCGATGTCCTGCACCCCGCCGTGGACATTCCAACGACGGATGCGAGCGCCACCATCCATCTCAAATTGCCTGATGTCTCCTTTTCCGTTTCCGGTGGCGAGGACCATGGAGTCTGATCGCCAATCGAGCGCGTTGACGCCACTGTCAGAGACCTCTAGCTGGTGGAAATCTCGTCCAGTCATCGCCTCCCAAACGAAGAGGCCTCCGGATCGATCTGCCGTCGCTACGAGGACGCCGTCGGGGCTGAACGCGCAGGCGGTGATCCAGTCATTGTGTTTCGTGAGCTCGTAGAGCAGCTCACCTGTTTGCGTTGAGTAGGCGCGCGCGACCCTGTCGGGTCCGCCAAGAATCACCGTTGAGTTGTCGGCGGAGAGGTCAGCGTCGAGGACGACATCTGGTTCGTCGCCGACACTGAAGAGTCGCTCGCCGCTCGCGACATCCCAAGCGACCGCTAAGCCGCTCTCGCCAGCGCGTCCGCCGCCACCTAAGAGGATTGATCCAGCTTGGTTAAAGCGGAGCGAGTGAACTTGCCCTTCAGGGAAAGGGAGCACAGCGAGGACCTCGTCGTCTTCGAGGCCGTAGAGCGTGACCTGTTCGTGTCCTGCGACTGCTGCGAGCGGTGCGACGGGGCTGACGTCGAGGGCCGTGACAGTGTGCGCGCGCTCTGTAGACCACACGGCTTGGGTGCGAGCGCTCTGGGGAAGGACCGGGCCGACAGCTGTGGGCAATGCGACAGGTACAAAGGCAGGTCCAGTGTCGGCGGCCGCGAAAGGCGCAGAGTCAGCGGTCTCCCTGCAGCCTTCGTCAATCCATGATCGAACGAGTGAGAGCAGCTCGGGCTCCAGCATGTCTTCATCCGGGGGCATGGTCGGGCTCTTTTCGTGCGTAATGACGAGGTAGAGCAGACTGGCAGATGCGTCACCGGGGACAACTGGTGTACCTGAGCTGCCTCCTGCCATGAGCTCTCGAAGAGACTTCAGCTTCAGCCCGTTCCTCGCGCGACTGCCGCGGTGGCAGGAGACACAGTACTCACGAAGGATGGGTGAGACATCGTCTACGAAGTTCACCTTCCGCTCGCTGTCTTGGATGACAGCCGGCGAGAGGCTTGCGGTGAAGATGAGACTCAGGGAGAGGAACATTGGGTGAAGTTCTGTTAGTGCTGAAAGAGGAACTCGCGAGAGTTGAGAATCGCCCAGAAGATGTCCTCATAGAGGGCTCTGTCCGGAGCTTCACCGAGCTCAGCAAGGAGAGCGCTCAGCTCCGCAGCGCTCGGTTGTCGACAGAGGGCGAGCGTGTACATCTTCGTTAGCACCTGCGTGGGCGTCATCTGATCCTCAAGCCAGCGAGTGATGAGCTCGCCTTCTGAGATCTTCTTGTGGACGACGTCGCCGTTGAGGAGGTGGAGAGCTTGAGAGAGGGAGGGCTCAAGCGTGACCTCGCAAGCGCAGACGCTTCCGCGCTCACTGCGCCCAAAAGTTTTTAGGAAGTAGTTGCTCGTCGCGCCGTCTGCTATCTCCACAGCGCGCGCGCCTAAGGGGAGCCCGTTGAATTTTTGCGGCTCGCCAGTGACTTGGCAGTAGAGATCGAGAAGTGTCTCGGCGCGGACGCGGCGCACTTGGAAGCGGGCGGTGTTCCGGAGGTCATCAATGTTGGTCTCATTCGGCTCTGTCTCACGTTGATAGGAGCGAGAGTTTGTGATGTCTCGAACGAGCTGTTTGAAATCGAAGTCATAGCTGACCAATCGCTTTGAGAGCTCGTCGAGGAGCGGTGCATTGGACGGGGGGTTAGAGACTCTGAAGTCATCCACCGGCTCAACGATGCCGGGGCCCATGAAATAGGCCCACACCCTGTTGGCGAGAGACTTGGCAAACCACGGGTTCTCAGGCGCAGTGATCCAATCTGCGAGCGCGAGACGTCGGTCTCGACCTTGGAGCTCCGGTTTCTCTCCGCCCAGGAAGGCGGGCTTCATCACCTTGTCGTTGACTGGGTGACGTACTTGGCCGGTGCTTCTGTCGTAGATGATGCGCTCGCGCGGGTCTTCTGCCGCCTTGCGCCCAACCTGTGAGACGAAGGCCGCGAAGCCGTAGTAGTCATCTTGGGTCCAGCGATCGAAGGGGTGGTTATGACACTTTGCGCATTGAATGCGTATCCCAAGGAACGCCTGGGCGACGTTCTCTGCCAGGACAAGATCATCTCGCTCGACCTGGTAGAAGTTGGTCGGGGGATTGCTGAAGGTGCCGCCGGAGGCGCCGAGGATTTGTCGCACCATCTCATCTACTGGGAGATTCTCTGCGATCCGATCACGGATCCATTCAAAGTAGAGGAGGGCGGCCTTATCAGAGATGTCGTTGTTCGAGCGGATGCGCAGCAGCTCCGCCCACTGCATGACCCAAATCTCTGCGAACTCCTTGCGTCCCAAGAGCCTGTCGATCAACGCGCTGCGTTTGGCCGGTGCTGTGTCATCGAGGAACTCTGTTCGCTCGATTGAACTTGGTAAAGAGCCGATGATGTCGATGTAGACGCGACGAAGAAAAGTTTCGTCGTCACAGATCCCCGATGGCTTCACTCGAAGACGCCGGAGCTTCAACTCAACGAGTTCGTCGATATAGTTCGCGTGAGCGGTGCCTTCGGCCGGATCATTCCAGCGAACAGGCGGCACATCGCGAATGACCGTTACGGCTGCACCGACGGTGTGCACGTCATAGCTGGCTGTGACGAAGGCTTCTCCTGGTATTCCTGAGCGGATCATGCCGCCGCCTTCGAGAGAGGCTGTGACTTCATTCGAGGTGCGCAAGATTGCGGAGTCGGTGACGTCGCGATCAGTCCCGTCTGAATAGTGAGCTCGGACGATGAGCTGCACATCGTTCTCTGGTCCTCTCAAGAGGAGATCTGGAGGGAGCAGTTCAACATGGGTGACCTTGGGTAACCCCTTAGGGTCGGCGGGTGCACCGCTG
>JAPKBY010000232.1 GCA_028823185.1 Planctomycetota bacterium | reverse complement strand
TCTCTCTCTGAAGCCATCACCAGCGAGAGATCAGGAGCAGTGAACTCTTGCACCTCCATCGCTGAACTTGAGGGGCCCGCAGACCTTCGGCGACGGGTGCTCGAGGCAGCGCCATCATCCGGACCTGAAAAAAGCAGCAGCCCTAAGAGCCCCGCTGTGAGCGCGAAGACGATCTGTTCTTGACGTAGAGCCATCAGGACTCCTCCTCTACATCTCGGTGAAGCCGAGCCACTACAAATTTGATGTCTAGCACAGCTCGTGTCGGACGCGCTCGCTCAGGGACGAGCTCACAGCTGTCAATCAAGAGCACCCCACCTCTGGAGGTGTCTTGGCTGGCAGCGATCAAGCGCACCAAGGCTCCAGAGTCGCCAGCGAATTTCATGTCGATCTCAGTCTCCTCGATTCTCCCTAGCCCCTTGCGTGAGCGCAGGCGTGGATCGAGGCGAATCTGAATCTTGTCTACCTTCTTTACCCCTACTTCAAAAGACAGGCGGACCAGCCTCTCTACTAAGTCAAAGGCCTCGAGATAACGCTCCAACTCATCCTCGCGCGTCGGCGCGAGCGCGGGCAAGCCGAGGTCATCAGGAATGCTCACACCCAATCGCCCCGCCTCACGAGAGAGCTCCTCTCGAACGGACGAGACCTGCGAGAAGTATTGATTGCTAGCTGAAGACCCGGCAGCGTCGAGGGTATAGCCATCCCTGACTTGAAAGGCGATGCGTCCTTCGAGCTCACTGACGGCTTCCTCGAGCGCTGCGTTCTCCGCCTTAGCTCGTCCGAGGTCGGCGGTCGTAAGCGAGATTCCGCGCAGATCAGCTTCGGTCGAACTCACGCTCCGAGAGATCAAGGTCACCGCATCACCCAAGCTCTTATTAATGACCATGTTTCCGATCCAGAACGCCATCAAGCCCGCCGCCACCGAGGTGACGAAGCGCTTGTTCTCTTGCCAATAATCGTTGAGATCCATGACCTAAGAATCCTCCCCTTCTGTGGTCGAGGGCGAGTCGCTGAACAGCGTCAAGTCCAATGCGAACTGAGTGCCGCGCACGCTCGGCGCGGCCTTTATCTTCGCCGCGGGCAAGCGGCTCTTTAGGTTTGCGAGGAACTGTTCGTAGAGCACAGCCATCGAGCTAGTGCCCTCTCGGGCGCGTCCCTCAACTCGCAAGATCGGCTGCTGGTTGTCTCTCGTGACACCTAGCTCAGCGTCTTCACCCTCTCGCGACTCCAAGCTCGTGAGCCAGAACTCAGCTGGGAGGCTCGCATGAAGCGCATCGAGCCCTCGAGCGATCTGTTCCCCTGAGCCCAAGACCCTCTTCAAATCCTCTGCGTATGTATTCAGCTCTTCGCTCTTCGTATAGAGCTCAGAGGTCTGACGCTCTGTGCGAGTAGCTCGCTGTAGCTTTGATGAGAGCGAGGCCGCCGTAGTCTCGAGCGTTCCTTTTTTTCCTGAGAGGTCAACCGCGCTCCAGCCTAGATAGGCCACAGCTAAAGCCACGGCGGCGATCAAAAACAACGTCCCCCCCATGAAGTCTCGACGCTTGCGCACAGACTCCGGCAGGAGCTCGATCGAATAAGCCTCGGGATCCGACGCCATCGTGGCGAGCCCCAGCGCGACGACTGATTCGAGCTGATACTCCTCGAGTAGATCCGACTCCTCGGAGGAGAGGCCTGAAGTGTCAACGACACGGAATGGGTCAAAGAGCTCAACCTTGACACCCATCCCTTGTGAGATATATGGGCAGAGGCCCTCAAGCGCGGCCCCTCCGCCACACAAGAGCACTCGGTCCACTTTCAGGTTCGGGATCTTCAGCTGCCCCTTCGAGAACAACACAGTGGACTGCAAGAGAGAGAGCAGTTGCCCTGCTGGCGCCATCGCTGCGAGGCTAGCCTTCTCATGATTTGAGTCGGGCTGACGCGCGCCAGGCGTGAGGTTCACGAGTCGTTTCTTTAGATCTTCAGCCTTCCGAGGGCTGACACCGAACTGCGCAGCTAGCGACTCATCAAAGAGCTTTGAACCGCCGGTTAGGTTCCGCGCGAACACGAGGTCGGGTCCTCTGCAGATCACGACATCTACGTTCTCGTGGCCAATGTTTGCGATGAGAACAGAGTCCTCTTCGATGACGCCATAGCGCAGCCACGCGTTATAGAGCCCGAGGCTCGCAGGGGCGAAGCTGTCGAGCACTCCACCTAGATCCTCTAAACCCTCCGCGTGCGTCTCGAGCAGGTCCTCACGCGCCATCGCGAGCAAGACGACATCCTCTCCCTCGACCTCGGGGAGGTCAGGGAGCAAGTTGAAGTCGCTCGCGACCGCAGCACCAGAAGACCCTCCGACCTCCTCAACCTCAAAGCGCATCAGACGCCTCAGCTGCCAGTCAGGGACCCGCGGAACGCGCGTATAGCGCAAGTTCATCTCACGCCCTGTGATCCCGACCCTCGCCGCCAGCGGCTTGAACTCTAGCTCGGTTGCGTCCCACGTGCTCTCACATGAATCACCTGAGCCTTCGCTCACATGAAAGCCTGTGGCATGAAAGGTGTTCCCCTTGTAGAAGCCCTTCAGGAAGCTCGCGGTGCGAGTACCGACATCAACACCTGTAACTTGCCGTGCCATCTACTCGTCCCCTCGCACGGTCTCCGCGCTGAATTCACTGTCGAGATACTGAGCGACCGCGTCCGCCAATCCAGCTGACTCTGTCGCGACGAGCACCTGATGAATGGACCGCAAGCGCGACACCTCGGTCGCGTCCAAGTCGACCTCTAGGAGAGCTAGCTCGACGGCGACTGCCTCGATCAGCTCCTTCGCCTCCGCCTCGACCTCGCTGCCCTTGTACTGCTCTCCGACCTCGACCGCGCTCGAGTGGCAGGAGCGATAGAGCTCGACTAGGCGGAAGAATGACGCCCGCTCGACTTCGGCTCGGACCTCTTGAATCTTCAAGAGCCCCTCCTGGACGAGGCGCCCTCTCACGTCCTCTGCCTCCACGACGAGTCCCTCTTGATAAGGATAGCGCTCTAGCAGCTCATCCCACTTCATCAGACACTCCCCGAGTCGGCCCTCACGCTCTGCGCCGCGCGCCTCATAGGCGAGGTCTCCCGCCTGCTTGCGCTCCTCTTTGAAGTCTACTTGTACGCGAAGCCTGCCCCCGACGAGCTGTGCCTCTATCCGCGCGCTCTCAAGAGCTGCGCGCGAGCGCACTGAACAGGGAGGATCAAAGTGCAGAGCCACGAGATCCCTCCCTTTCCCAAGGAGGAGGCTCTTCACAGCTTCGCGGTCAAAGTCTCCACCGTGTACGCGAAAGCCACCATCACCAAGGCTCGCGACCCCGCCCTCTATGAGGCCAGCTGAGACATCAAAGCTGAGGACGCCGAGAGCGCTCATCTCAAGCTCCATCCCTTGCGCGCTCCCGTCCCCCTCAAAGGAGGCGCCGCTGACTTCCATTCCACCAATGAGAACGGAGCTGATCTTCGTGACACAGAGGGTCTGAGTGGGTGAGCCGAGGAGATGGAAGCCAAACTCACCGACCATCGGAGCTGAACCAGATGAACTGCCTGAGCTGATCATCGCTGCATCGTCAACGCTCGCCGTACCGTCAGCGGATGCGATAGCCTCGACGACCAAGCGTGCCTTGTTGTAACCAGGCGGCGTGATGGCTTCGAAGCTCACCTCTTTCGTGCCGTCAATGACAGCGCTCCAAGCAGTGCTTGGTGGTGAGCTCTCAGCTCCAGAGAAGAGCACACCTAAGCGAGCGCCAGCAGTGAGGTCTGATGAGAAGCTCGCCCTCGCAGAGAAGCTTGATCCTTCTCTCGCGTTGACAGCTGCGCTCACCATGCGAGCGCGCTCACCACCGACCAGAACAGCTTGAACTCCGCTCTCACCTGTCATGGCCGCCGCCGTGGTTGAGAGAAACTCAGCAGAGGCCGCGTCATCATTGGACCAGTCTCCGAGGCCCTCTTCGAAGCTGCCACTGCCTGAGAGCAAATCCCCAGCAAAGACAGCGACCG
>JAPKBY010000231.1 GCA_028823185.1 Planctomycetota bacterium | reverse complement strand
AGGTCAGCGGCGCAGGAGCCTTCGTCTTCTGGACGCACATTCCGAGCTTTGGCAACAACACGCTGCATGGTGCTCACGTTGACGCGGGCGGCGCTTATGACAACGGTCCCTTTGAGGTGAGCTCAGTCCCCAGCGTGAAGTCACGGCTGGCTGTCAGCTCTGCTAGCAATGGACAGATGCTCCTCGCTTGGAGCGATCAGCGCGTAGACGGCGGAGACATCCTCGCTCAGAACGTGAACCCTGATGGCTCCTTGGGCTCGAGCAGCCTCGGGCTGCCTTATTGCTTCGGCGTCGGCTGCCCGTGTGGGAATGATGACTCCACAGCTGGCTGCTTGAACGACACAGGCTCTGGGGCCGCGTTGAGCGCTGCGGGGTCCGCCAGCGTCGCTGCTGGCGATCTAGTGCTGACTGCGACTCAGCTGACTCCGGGCCCAGGGCTCTTCTTTCAAGGTGACAACGCCGTGAACAGCGGTGTCGGCAACCTCTTTGGTGATGGCTTGCGCTGCGCTGGAGGGAGCGTCGTGCGCCTTGAGGTCCTCTTCGCGAACTCAGGTAATGGCTTCACAACGCAGAGCACGATCTCGATCGCGAGCGCCGGTGGCGTGAGCGCTGGAGAGACGAAGCGCTATCAGTATTGGTATCGCGACTCGGGCGGCTCGCCTTGTGGGGTCGGCTTCAATCTCACGAACGGCTTCGAGCTCGTTTGGCAGCCCTAGAGGGCTCGTCTAGTTCGGGTTCGCAGGAGCCCGCCACTCAGCTGTGAAGGAGAGGTGATGAAGCTCGCCGCTCTCCGTCTTTACGGAGAGGACGCCCTCTGTGGCCGGAGCTGGCTGCTTCTTCTGCGCCTTGAAGCTGCACGGGACGCTGATCTCTAGTCCACCCGCTCCGCGCTTGATGACTGGTGTTCCCAAGCTGAGGCCAGGGAGCGGCGCTGGAAAGAGAGAGGCTGTCATGGCCTTGAGCTTCGCGCCGTCTGGCTGAGAGTTGTCGGGCAGCCACAGCGAAAGCGTAGGAGTCTTTTGCGGACCCGAGAGCTTGGCATGCGCTTTCTTCCAGCTCGAGAGCAGCGGTCGAGGGAGTCGCTCGACGTGGGCGCGGACCTCTGCGCTGTAGCCTTCGCTCGTGTCCGCTGCGCTGGTCTCGCGTCTTAGCTTGGATTGAACCTCAACCTCTCCAGAGAAGCAGACCTCATCACAGATCAGATATTGAACGGCTGCTGTGAAGGAGAACTCGTCACCTTTGAGCTCTTCGGGCGCGGTGACCTTCATGAAGAGACACGCGCTCTCTTCGTAGCCATAGCAGGTGAGGTCGCCGGCTTGCTTGAAGCTGACCGGGGCTGGGTAGCGGACTTCTTCAACAGTGAAGCCCGGAGGCGCGCTCAGCTGTGCGGTCGTCGCGAAGCCGCTGTCTCCGGGGTTCTTCCAGTAGATATGCCAGCCTGGTTCGTACTTGAGGAGCACGGCGAGCTCAAAGCTCTCACCTGGAGCGATGTGCAATGTGCTGGCTTGGAGCTCGACATGGACTTCTGGCTCATCTCCTAGGAGGAGCGCTGAGGCGAGCAGTAGGCAGAGCGGGCTCATGTCCTCGATTGTAGGCGATCGGCGAGCTCATCGAGGCGCAGACAGGTCTCGGCGGCGCTCCACTCACATGCTCTCCGGCGCATGCGCTCTCGCTGGCTCCGCTCTCGAAGCGCAGCTGTTTCGCTCGCGAAGAACGTCAAGCGACTGGCGAGCTGGCCCTCTTCATAGAGACCCTCAGCGAGCTCTGGCCCTAAGACTTCCGGATAGGAGAGGCGGTCAGGGACGAGCGGAGCGCAGCCAGCGGCGAGACCCTCTGCGACGGCCATGCCGAAGAACTCGTGCAGCGCGGTCGATGCGACGAGATCAGCAGAGCCGAGGAGCTCAGCATAGGTCTCGCGATCAGGTGCATAGCCCTCGTGGACGATGTTAGGGGCCAAGACCTTGAGCAGTCCTTCGAGGCCATCTGGGCTTGATGCGAAGCGCTCACCGAGGAGCAAGAGCTCGAGCTCGCTGCCGGCCTTGATCGCTTCGGAGCAAGCGAAGAGGAAGGCGCGCGGATCCTTGTCGTGCTCCCAGCGATGATTGAAGGCGACGCGCAGCGGGCCGGTCCCACCGGATCCGAGCGGAATGAGGTCAGTGTCGACGCCGGGGGAGATCACGCTCGCTGAGTCGAGGCGCTCAAGGAGTGCGCTGCGTGGGTTTGGTTTGGGGAGCTTTGAGAGGAGCTCGATCGCTGCGTTTCGGAAGTCATCACGGTGCCATGCGGAGTTGAAGGCGACCGCATCAGCGCGGAGACACGAGAGGATGTTCGTGAAGCCGAGGTGGAAGTCTGGTTCTGGCGCTCCCTCTTGGCCTGGATAGGTGAGCTGGTTCTCGTGGAAATAGAGCAGGGCTGGGACGCTCGCCCAGGCCGCGGGGAGGAAGCCATAGAGCGACGGCAGGTCGACATAGTCGCTCACAAAGAGGAGCTCGGGGGGCTCCTCTTTGGCCAGGCTCCGCGCTAATTCCCATGCGCCAGCCCGCATCCTCCAGCGCCAATGACGGGCTTTGAGGCCCTGGATTCGGACACGATGGCGGCTCTTAGAGGCCCAACTCTCGAGGAATACGGCATGCGATCCTCCGAGCCAGGGGTCTAAAGCGAGGATGTCGAGGGGCTCTCTCACGCGGCGAAGCATAGCGTGCGTTAGAATGCTGGGCCTCCCTCAGCCCGAGAGAGTCTCAATATGTCCGTCCCTAAGAAGTACAGCGTCCTCAGAGACCCCGTCCACGGAGATGTCTATCTCTCCGATGAGGAGATGGCCGTCCTCGACACGAGGGAGATGCAGCGCCTGCGCGGCGTCAAGCAGCTCGGCACCGCATATCTCGTCTATCCGGGCGCTGTTCACACGCGCTTTGATCACTTGATCGGTGCGCTGCACGTGACGGGCAAGGTCATCGAGTCGATCAACAAGAACGCAGAGCTGGACCCTTCAGGGTGCTTGTCGATTGGAGAAGGGGAGGCGCGCATCATTCGCCTCGCTGCCTTGATCCATGACATCACGCACATCCCCTTCGGTCACTCGATCGAAGACCAAGACGGGATCTTCCCCCGTCATGACTCCGACTATCGCTTCCGCCGTGCGCTCGCGAGCACGACAGAGTTAGGGCAAGTCTTAGATCGCTTCGGCGTCCGTGAGGATGTCCTCTCTTGCTTGCTCCCTGAGGGAGCTGAAGGTCGACGCGAGCTCCCCGCGTATTGGACGCAGGTCTTCGCAGGGACCGTCGCCTCAGACATCCTCGATTACCTCGCGCGCGACGCGTACTTCACTGGGCTCAAGTTCTCCGTCGACTCTCGCGTCACGAGCTATTTCAAGATCGATCGAGCTAGCGGAAACCTCTTCATCGATCTGACGAAACATGAGCTCCTGCGTGAGGACATCCTCTCCGAGATCGTGCGTTTGCTTGAGGCGCGCTACTACTTCTCAGAGCGCGTTTACTACCACCACGCCAAGGTCGTCGCCGGAGCGATGGTGGCGCGAGCGGTCGAGCTAGCCCTCGCTGAAGGAGCGGTGTCAGAGGAAGACTTCTACGATCAAACCGACGCTTCTATCCTTGATCTCCTCGAGCGCCGCATGGCGACGAAAAATCCCGATGTGCGCCGCCGGGTCACGGCCCTCTGTGATGATTTCAGCACGAGGAGGCTCTACAAGCGCGCTTGTGTGTTTCCTCGCTATCAGAACGAGGAGTTCCAGACTGAACTAGTGGCGCGCTTCTTCGCTGAGGGTGGCGCGGCGAACCGCAGAGAGGCAGAGGAACGAATCGCAGATCTCGTGCGCTTTGCCACCGGCAGCGAGGTCGACATCATCGTCTACTGTCCCGCCCGAAGGATGCAGCTGAAGGAGGCTCGCATTCACGTGCGCTGGCCTGGGGAAGAGGGCGTTCATCCGCTCGCTCGCTTTGCAGAGCGCGTCCCGCGGCTCTCGGATCTAGAGCGCAGCTATCGAGA
>JAPKBY010000230.1 GCA_028823185.1 Planctomycetota bacterium | reverse complement strand
AGGCCGCCGTCGATGGTGAGGACGGCGCCGGTGGCGTAGGGGAGGTCGCCGCGTACCAGCGCGGCGACCGCCTTGCCGATGTCCTCTGGCGTTCCCCAGCGCGCGTCGAGGAGGTTGCCGTCGGCGATGAAGGCGTCGTATTTGTCTTTCACAGGCGCCGTCATGTCGGTCGCGATGATGCCTGGGCGCACCTCGTAGACGGGGATTGAGTGTTCTGCGAGGCGCACGGCGAAGAGGCGCGCGCTCATGGAGGAGGCTGCCTTCGCCATGCAGTAGCCGCCGCGGTTAGGCGTGGCGCTCTCCGCAGAGATGGAGGTGACGAAGAGGATGGAGAGCGGGCGAGCGGAGTCCTCGGCGCGCGCCTCGATCATCCAGCGCGCGGCAGCTTGGGTGAGCTGATGCGGGCCTGTGCAGTTCACACCGATCATCCAGTCGAGCTCTTCCTGGTCGGCGTCGAGGAGGTCGTGTCTCTTCTTGGGCGCGACGCCGGCGTTGTTGACGAGCACGTCGAGGCGTCCGAAGCGCTCTTTGGTCGTCGCCAAGATCGACGAGCGACCTCCCTCGCTTGAGATGTCGCCTTGGGCATAGGCGACGCTGGCCCCGGAAGCGCTGAGCTCGGCGAGCACATCGCTGACGTCGGACTCAGCGCGCACGCCGTTGATGACGAGATCGTGGGTAGCGCTGAGGCAGCGCGCGATACCGAGTCCGATACCGCGGCTTGAGCCTGTGATGAGGGCGACGGGGCGTGTGCTCATTCGTTGCTTCCTTCCGGACCAAAGAAGGTCGGGTAAGTCTTATCGGTCGCGAGGCGCTCGACCAAGACGGCCAGCTCACGCAGGTGGTAATCACCCCACTGCGAGGACTCGCCTTGTGGGATGCTCGCTCCTTCGGGGATGTGATCCCAGCCATTGGGCCTGTGATAGACAGAGTGCAAAAGGAGCCCTTGGTGCTCGGGCTCGGTCGAGAGGTAAGGATCCGTGAGGAGCGTGCGCGTCGTCGTCAGTCCGGCCTGCGTATAGCGCGCACCGTCAGCCTCGCCTGCATTGGTCAGCCAGCGACCGAGGCGGATGAGACCTTGAGCGGCGATGGCGGCGGCGGAGCTGTCGACCGGCTCATGCGCGTTGAAGGGGTCGGCGGGGAGCTGCGCATGATCTGGGAGCTCGGAGAGGCCCGGCGCGCCGGTGTCCCAGTAGGGGACGCCACAGGTGGGCGTGTGCTCGATGTAGTGATCCGAAGCAGCGCGAGCTGCGTTCGCGAACCAGCCCTGGAGATGATCCCGACCGCCGAAGGGCGTGAGCTCTTCGTCTTCTAAGTTGCCGAGCCACTCGAGCAGCTCGGCGAAGCCGGTGATGACCCAGGCTTGGCCGCGCGTCCAAGTGGAGAAGGGCGAGTGGCCTTGCTGGGTGGAGGGGTTTCTATAGGCGCCGCTCTCTGAGTTGAAGATGGACTCGTGCGCCACGCGACCGCGGACATCGTGAGCGTCGCGATCCTCACCCCAGTAGAGGGAGTAGCGCGCCGTCGCGTCAGCGTGCGAGATCAGGCGATCGAGGAGGTCTATCTGCTCGTCTTGCTCTTCATAGAGGAAGTGTCCGAGCTCGTGTGAGAGCGCGAGGGAACGCAGCGTGCGGATCGTGTCAGCGAAGAGCGAGTGCGGTCCGTTGAAGGAGTGGATGAAGCCGCCGCCTTCAGCGGTCTTCGTCCAGCGAGCGGCCTGCACAGCTCCAGAGACTTGGAGCGCGAGCTCCCAATAGTCGACCTCGGTGTCGGCGGCTTCGAAGCGACCCTCGAGGGCGAGGCGGCGCAAGTTGCCGTAGGTGGAGACGTTGTTGAAGCCGTGATCATGGACGCCGAGGTGGGTGAGGTGTGGAGCCATCACGTCGCGGGTGCGCTCGCGACCGAGCTCTAAGAAGGAGTCCTCGTCTGTCGCGTCGAACTGCAGGAGCGCGGAGCCATACTGAAAGCCTTGGGTCCATTCGGTCCAACCCTTGGCTGTGTACTTGCCATTAACAGTGAAGACCGGCGCGCCCGCACCTGGGGGGCAGGTCTCCTCGATGCTGAGGAGCTTGGGCGCGGAGGCCTCCCACATCTTCGATATGGCGGCGAGGAGGTCAGCGGGGCTGAGGTCATCATCGGTCCGGATCATGTCGCTCATAGTAGCCTCTCAAGCTCCGTTCACCTGTGTGGGAATGAGAGAGGCCCGCCACCCCTGGAGGGAGACGGGCCTGTTCGCTTTCTGCGGGCTGAGCCCGCATCAGGTCAGAGTTCGACCGGCTTGTAGCCGCCACGCGAGCGGAAGTAGAGCGCGATCAAGCCGAAGGCGATGATCAAGATCGCTGGGAAGCGGGCGGCGTACTTGAGGATGTCACGGCCAGCTTGTTTGTCAGCCGTGGCAAAAGCCTCTGTGGCGCTCGCCTTCGCGGCATCGTCAGTGAGCCCCGCGATGAAGGCGTCCTTCTTCTCAGGGACGATCAGCTCGTGACTCATCCCGAGGAAGGTCTTTGTCTCAGAGGATGCGGCAGCCATCTCAGGCGACGACTCTGTGACAGCGGTCTGAATCGATGTGTCGAAGCCAACGCCGAGCAGCTGGCCGCCGATGATCCCCACCGAGAGGAGCCCGATGGCGGAGACGGTGTTGAGGGTCAGCGCGCCTCCTTGCGGATATCGCTCGGCTGTGAAGCCGAGGACACAGGGCCAGTAATAGGTCTGACCCAGAGCGTAGAGCGTGAAGGCGAGGAAGATCGCCGCGCCCGTCGCTCCTGAGAGCCAGTAGAGACCAGCAGCAGAGAAGACTCCGCTGAGGCAGAGCAGGGTCGGGGGGCTGAAGAACTGGAGGACTCCACCGGCGAAGACGCGGAAGATCAGCATGATCGAAGCGGAGAAGACGATCGCGTAGGCCGCGTTCATGTCCATCCCTTCAAGGACCGGACGCATCAGCTTCCCGATCCATTGATCCGTCCCGAGCTCGGCGGTCGCCACCGGGATCATCAGGAGGCACATGAAGAAGAAGAGCGGCTTGCCGAGCGCCTTCACTGATGCGCCAAAGATCCCTCCAACGACGACACCTGCGATAAGGCTCGCGTTGAACCAGTTGTCGGGTTTGGTCCAGCTAGTGAGAGCGTCGACCTGGTTGCCGATCTCGTAGATCATCATGAAGGATGCGAGCGCAGCTGTGAGGAAGCCGATCTGACGCAGCATCTCGGAGTAGGGGATGCCTGCTTGTACTCGCTCATCAACAGGGAAGCGGCAAGATCTGTACATCCACGCGTATGCGATGGCGGGGATGAGGATCCAGAGGGCATGTATTCTCCAGCCGTCGGTCATGCCGCCGGTGAGGATGATGGCGAGGGTTCCGAAGACGAGACCGAAGGGCCAAGAGGCGTGGAGGATCGTCAGCCACTTCGTCTTCTCTTTGGGATAGACCGCGGCGCAGATCGGGTTGATCACTGCCTCCACGATGCCGTGACCGAGACCTGCGCAGAGCGCGAAGAGGTAGAGGGCGCCGTAGCTCTCTGCCATGAAGGTTCCGACACCTGAGATCGCTTGCAGCGCGAAGGCGATGTACATCGGCTTCTTGTAGCCGGTGCGGTCGACGACGAGGCTGAAGCCGATCATCGTGATCGCGATGGGCCAGAGTGAGGCGCCGAAGATCTGCCCGACCTGGTGGTTAGAGAGGCCGAAGTCTTCACCATAGGAGCCACCCATGGCGACCCGGAAGGCGAAGCCGAAGCCTGCAGCGGCGAGGGCGAAGAAGCTTGCCCAGAAGAGCGCGCTCTTCTCTTTGGCGGTTAGGTCTTGGGCGGTCACTTGCTCACTCATGGCTTTCCTTTTTGGGGATGTGGCCTCGATCCGTTGTGAATCGAAACTTGGGAGCCAGTAGTATTCGGAACTTGATCTTCATGGATCAAGTCTCATGAGAGATTCCGCTGAGATCTTGGTTCAGGGGAGCTCGCGCAGCCGGAGGTTTCGGTACTCCACCAGCGATCCTTCGGACTCTAGGGCGAGGAAGC
>JAPKBY010000229.1 GCA_028823185.1 Planctomycetota bacterium | reverse complement strand
TCCTTGAGGGCCAGCAGTCCGGCCTCATCTAGGAATCGCCCCCCGTGAGTTGGGGCGATCACCGGGTCGACGACAACGGCCAAGTCTGGTTGCAGCGCGCGCGCATTTGAGATGAGCTCCGCCGCCGCCTCGATGTGATCGACTCCGGGCAAGAGCCCAAACTTAATCGCTGACACTCCTGACTCGATCTGGGCCATCGCCTCGGCCTTCCAATCCTCTGGCGAGCGAGCACCCAGCTCTACGAGACCTCGGGCATCTTGCACTGTCTCCGCAGTGACGACGACTCTGAGGGACGCACCGCACAAGCGCGCCGCGTCTAGGTCCGCGTCTACACCCGCTCCGCCGCTCGAATCTCTTCCAGCGACCACGAGCACTCTCTTCACCTCAGATGAGATCGCGCTCCAAGGGTCCTGCCCCACCGTCCTCATCCTTCCCAATCACAGCGAGGGCAGCCGCTCTGATTAAATTTTCGAGCTCTTCGACCTCTTCGAGCCCGCCCTCCTCTGCGCGCTCAATCGGAATACGCCCTCCAGCGATATGCCCGTGCCCACCGAAGGTGCCTTTCCCATCCAACACTCGTTGCAAGAGCGGATAAGCGTTCCCAAAGGCCTGGTCAGTACGCAATGAGATCACATATTCGCCCTCTTCCTCCACGAAGCCCCCAACGACGACCCAGCTCGCACCCCGCATGCGAAGGAAGAAGTCCGCCATCTCGGCGATGAATTCAGGATGGCTCACATCCCCGAGCAGACAGCAGACAAAGGGCCCGTGTTGACTGGCTAAGTCCAAGGCGCGATGAAGCTCAGCGTAATAACGGCGCGGCAGCGGAGGGTTGTGGATCTCAGGAAGCACAGCTCTGTCCGCGCGGCGGAAGGTCGCGTAGTAAGCCTCTTCATCTAATGGGGAGACGTTCCGGGAGAGATCCTTTGTGTCGTAGCGAATTCCACAGAAGAGCGCGGTCGCGACCGTCTGATCGAGCTCGAGACCGCTCTCTCTGATGTAATCCCAGACGATCGTGCAGGTCGCGCCGACACCAAGGCGCACATCAAGGTGTGGGACCTTCGCAGAGGCTGAGTCACCGTCTGGAGTCACGTGATGATCCAAGACCCCCAAGAGAGGGATATCTGTCGGGATGACCGTGTGCCCAAAGCCCGGCTGAGTGTCGACCAGCATGCACCCAAAGTAGCGCTCTGCTTGAACCTCTTCGTAGTCGCCAAATTCGAGCTTAAGCGCCCTGACCAAGGCCAGATTCTCGGCGCGGTGAATACGACCGACTGTGACGATGTCTGACTTGATGCCGAGCGAACGATCTAAGAGAAATCGAATCCCCTCTAGGGAGCCGATGGCGTCCGGATCTGGGCCCCTATGCGTAAGCACGAGGAGACGATCACCGGAGGAGCTTGCGGCAGCTGCACGGAGAGTCTCGTGGAGGTGAGCGAGCGAAGAGCCCTGAAAGTTGGGCGCTGCGGAGTGCTCTTGATCTTCTGGCTGAGTCATAGCGAGTCGGCGTAGCGCCAATGCTATGGAACAAAGAGCCCAGACGGGAGACTTGTATAGAGATCCAGCCCAAAGGGGCTGAGCAGAGAGGATGGAGTTAAGGCGCTATCAGGCGCCTAGATTCCATAGCTGTTGAGCGTTTGCACTGCCGCCAGGATCTCTGCGCGAGGGTGACGAGAGTTGACCTCGATCACCTTCTCAGCTTCCTTGGGCAAGTACTCAGCGAGCAGCTTGAAGTCGACATCTCCCTTACCAGGAGGCATCTCACATAAGACTCCATCAGAGTCATGAATGTGGGCGCCGACGAGGCAGTTTGCGAACGAGTCAAGCCACTGCCCCTGAGGAGGGAGGCCGGCGCGCTCGCGCATATAGACTCGACCAGAATCGTGCCAATAGCGCAGCCCCTGCTTAGCCAGGTCTTCTAGCATCCATCCAGTGGTCTCATAGCTGAAGAGGTCGTTGTAGTGCATCCCAGATTCGACGGCGATCGTGACCCCGGGGAACTCTGCGATCAGCTTGTGAATGCCACGACAGAAGTGATCGATCTGGCTCTGACTAGAGCGCGCGACCTTCGCGACATGCTCAGCGATCTCTTTGACAAGACCTTCATCTGGGCCGCTCTCGACGAGGCGGTTGTGGAGTTCATCCGCGGCTACGCTGAGCTTAGGGTTCTCGACCTGGCTGCCCCGCAAGATGACGATGGGACACTCATATTGAGCGGCGATCCTGATGTGCCTTCGACAAGAGAGGAGCGCTTGAGCGCGATCGTCGATGTCGAGGCTGCCGAGGCGGGTCCCTGTCATCGCTGAAGAGCGGGAGTCCAAGCAGCCAATCACCATGGATCGCACCTCAATTCCAGTCTCCCTGCGAGACTCATGAAAGCCGTTCAAGGGGATCGGCTCTTGTGCGAGGCCGAGCTCCATGCGCCTGAACCCCATCGCGACGGTCGCGAAGGCTTGATCCTCAATCGTCTTCAAACGATCGCCATAACAAGACGTCGAGAGTGAGTATTCGTTAGGTATTCCAGGCTGAGTCAAAACTAGATTTATTGGTTCTGCGATCCGACCCCTAAGAATGGGAGAAGGGAAACCTCCTTAACCCATAAAGGCCAAGAGGTGAATGCAGTAGGTGGGTGGGGATTCCGAGTCCGCGGAAGTTTATCCCTTAGCCAGACCCGTGGGAGAGAAGACTACAAAGGAATTCCCTTTTTAACCCTAGTGTGGTTCAGACCCCTAAAAACCCCTAAAATGGGGCCCCTCCTAGAGAGTCTTGATGGCGATGTTTCGGAACCAGACGGGGTTCCCGTGGTCCTGAAGGGCGATATGCCCGCTCTTATTCATGCCGAACCCCGGCCACTGCTTGAACTTGGAGGCAGCGACCTTGGCGCTCCAGTCCTCGCTCCAGAGCTCATAGGTGCACTGCTGGACACCGTTCAGCCAGTAGGTGACCTGCGGACCGTCCACCCTAATCCGGGCAGTGTTCCACTCCCCTACAGGCTTCGTGTTGTCCGCCTCGGGCGCGTGTAAGGCGTAATCGGCGCCGGCCGAGTGCAGGAGATCACCGTTCGCTACCACGTTATCAAGGACCTGCATCTCAGGCCCAGTGAAGTAAGTCGGCCCATCAGTCTCAGAGACGTGATACATCACGCCGCTGTTGCCCTTCGGAGAGATCTTCCACTCCATCGTCATGTCAAAGCTCTCGTACTGTTCGCGTGTGATGAGGTCACCGCCGCCGCCGCCAGTCAGATAAATAGCGCCATCGTCAACGACCCACTGCTCCGGCACTGCGTCTTTTTTATATCCCCTCCAGTTGTCAAGCGAGCTGATGTCTACAGCGGACTCGTGGCCGAAGTCCACGCTGAGGTCGATCGCGCAAGAGGTGAGAAGGAGCGGCAAGAGGAGGAGTCGGTACATAATGTTGATTCAGGTTTTTTGAGGACTCAATCTGCTCGATCCAGATCAGAGCAAACGCAGAGCTAAGATCTTGTTTCAGGCGTCGGCGTCTGAACGGTCAGGACGGAAGAAGAGGATGAAGAGAACTACGAGGCCAGCAGCGAACCACGCGAGAGGGTTCCAAAAGTCAGGCCACATCGGCAGTGAAGCAGCTGTGTTGCTCGGCACGTCGCCAAAGGCGCGCCCCGCCAAATTATTCGCTGCGAGGGCTCCGAAGAAGAGCCCGAGGCCTTGCGTGAAGAAGATGAGCATGCTCTGCACCTGTCCTCGAACGTCGGCAGAGGTCGCTTGGTCTGCGTAGACCTGCCCTGTCACGAAGAAGAAGTCATAGCAGAAGCCGTGCAGCGCGATCCCGCCCACTACGAGCCAGAAACCATCCGGTGAGGCCCCCATCGAGAAGAGCACATAGCGCAGGGCCCAAGCGGCGATGCCGGCGATGATCATCCAGCGCACTCCAAGGCGCCTGAAGAAGAAGGGCATCAGGAACATCATCCCAGCCTCTAGGAAGGTCCCGACGTTCTTCCAGCCAGCGATATTGGAGAACTCCATCGCCTCCATCTGCTG
>JAPKBY010000228.1 GCA_028823185.1 Planctomycetota bacterium | reverse complement strand
CGTCCAAGGACTTCCTTTGGCGGCAGTGGGAGAGCTTCAAGCCGCTCGGCGCGCCGCCGCTCTCAGATCCATGTGTGGTCGTCACCTTTGATTATCGAGACGGGCCAGCGGCTGGCAATTTCGTGATCGATGACTTTGACACTAACTCTTCGCACTATCAGTCGAGCTCTGGCTCTAGCATTAGCTTTGACGTCGCTAACTACGCAGAGGCTTCAAAGAGAGATGCTGGTGGAGGCTTCGGCTGGAGTGGGACGCAGCCGATGAATGGAATGACGCGTGCGATCAGCAGTGACGATCACCCTGGCGTTGTCTTTGACTGGGATACGCCCGCTTACTGGGAGGCGGAGATCGATCCGCTTCAGAGTGACTTTGCTGACTACACCTATCTCTCTCTGCGCGCTTGTCAGGGGACGAGGCACCCGAACACGACGGCTGCCCTCGAGGACCTCACTTTCCTCGTGAGCCTGCGCGATGTGAACGGCGTCCAGAGCACGATCTCTGTCGGTGCTTATGGCGGCGGCATCGAGGAACCCTATCAGCGCAGCGGCTCTCTCTCCGGTGGAGGCGTCGGGTGGCACAATGAGATGGAGACGATTCGTATCAGACTGACTGACTTCCTCGCTGATGAGAGCGGCCTCAACTTGCATCTCATTCAGGCTGTGCGCTTCGACTTTGGCGGACAAGGCGTCTCTCCCATCGGGCGGCAAGGGATGGATGACATCGAGCTGACAAGGGATTGATGAGACAAATGAAGATTCAAAAAACTCTCCTAGTTGTGAGCGCGATAGGCGTCTTGGCTCTCTTGGGTGCGACAGCCTCTGAGGGAAAGCTTGGCTGGCAGCAGCGCTCAGACGCCGCGCTCCCCTCATTGCCTGTGGAAGCGCAGGGCGTGATCGACGTCCTCTTTGCTCAACCCTATGTGCTCGACCAAGCCTACGTTCACACTTGGCGGGCTGAGCGACCGTTGACTGACGCGGGCTATCTGCTCGTGCTCGAAGTAGAGGAGGCTTTTACGATCCCTCGTAACACAAAAGAGAGCGTCCTTTATGTCGGAAGAGAAGTGGCGGAGCGCCTCAACTGGGGTACCGGATCTGGTCGAGTCATAGCGCTCGTCCCTGCGTCGCTTGACGCTGATGGCGTGCCGGCGCTGGACCTTGAGTCCGCGCTGATCTTCTACGGGAGCCCCGAGCTACCCGAGCGGGTAGACGCCGCTCTCGTTCAAGCGGAGCTCGCGGCAGCGCGTGCGGCTGGCGTGGAGGCGCTCTCAGGCGCCAGGGCGTTGACAGCTCTCGAAGCGGGTGGAGGGCTGAAGCGCTTCGCAGATCGGACGACGCTCGAACGCCACGCTGCTCGATTGCTGCTGGAGTATTCGCCGAGTGAGGCGGAGCTCGCCGAGAGCCTCTTGGTGCCGCTCTTGCGCTGAGGCGGGCTCAGGCTAGAGACAGTTTAGAGGACAGCGCTTACAGCGCTTCCGCTTGGGCTTGTCACAGCACTTCTTCTTGGGCTTCTTTTGCTTCCTCGGCATTTTTACGGTGCGGATTTAAATGTAAATGAGACTCAATCTCAATACGGAGGGTGTAATTTCTTTGCGTCTGAGGGGTGGAGGGAGGGGATCGCCCGTTATCTTGTGTCGTGCGTCGGTAGGACGTGGATGAATGATCAGTACAGCGAAATCACTCTTAGCGCTCGCACCTCTGCTCCTGGGCGTAGCTCAAGATGTAGAGCGAGCTGGCCTCTCGCCTGTTGGATGGGCTCTGGCCAGGGCTGAGCGAGCCTTGGATTCAGGTGATCTAGAGAGCGCAGAGCTCCTGATCAGAGATGCCCAAGAGAGAGATCGAAAATCGGTAGCCTCCTGGGAGCTAAGGGCACGCCTGGCGAGCGTCAGGGATGATCTCGATGAGGAGGTCTACTGCAGGCACATGGAGTATCGCCACGCTGTGGCTCAAGGGCATGAGCGCGCCCTGCTGCGGGAGATGATGACGAGCTTGGTGGTCTTAGATCCGCTCGCTCGTGATCTCTATGGCATGAAGGAGCGCTTTCTGAAGAAGCTCTTTCCGATCGCCGCGACCTATGAGAAGGCTAAGCGGCCACACTCAGCGATCGCCGTCTTGAAGCAGATCTTGGCCATGGATCCTCTGAACGCGGAGGCGCAGGCGAGCATTGAGCGTATCGCTGCCGCTCCTGATCCGAGCCTCGCAGAAGACGCGAAGCCTAAGGATCTCTTCGCCAATGTCAGCGATGAATGGATCGCCGAATTCGACGCCGCTCACTCTGATTGGGCGACAGGGGCTGAAGAAGAGCGCACGAACTACACGACGAAGACGGACGCCGGTTATCAGGTCTTGATACAGACGGCAGAGGCGATGGAGCAGATGAATGGCTTCTATCGAGAGTTCTTTAACTATGGAACAGAGGAGGGCGGCGAGACTGTCCCGCGCATCCGAGTTCACGTCTTCAAGAATCGTATGGAGTATCTGGACCTCGGGATCGGTCCACCGGTGGAGTGGTCAGGAGGGCACTTCACGGGGAGCGCTGTGGAGACTTACATCGATGGCGGCTTCGTGAACATGGTCGGGACGCTCTTCCATGAGGCAGCGCACCAGTTCGTCTCCCTTGGGACGCGGGCGGTGGGCTGGCTCAATGAAGGACTCGCCTCCTTCTTCGAGGGGACGCGCATCCTCCCCAATGGCACCGTGATCATGAATATGCCTGCTCATCACAGGCTCTTCCCGCTCGCGGACAGGATGGAGAAGGGCTGGATGAGCAGCGCGACGGATGGTTACGACCCCAGCGACTCAAACTCGACGCCTACGAAGGCGCCTACCTTCCGCATCGTGATCGAGAACCAGTACTCCTGGGGGCCGCCTTGGTATTCGCCGACCTGGGGCCTGGTCTTCTTCCTTTACAACTACCAGGACCCGATCGACGGGCGCTATGTCTACCGCACGAGCTTCATGGAGTTCGTGGACGCTTCAGGTGGGAAGGGTGGTGAGACCGCGATCAAGACCTTTGAAGAGGTCGTCCTCGCGAATCCGCAACCTGAGATGAGCTTCGTGGAGCGGCCTGTTGGCGCAGACGCTGTCAGCCTCCCGAGAACGGTGGATGATGTAGACGCGGTCTGGAAGGCTTGGATTCTTCAGCTCCGAGATGAGCAGAGCGGTCGCAGCGAGGTCTCGCGGCCCTATGCGCAGTGGGGGAGATATGCGGTCGAGAACAAGGACTATCTCGTCGCCAAGGAGCACTTTGAGAAGGGGCTCGTCGCTTCCCCCGGGGATGTAGGCCTCTTGTTGGAGTTCGCCGACTTGCTCGATGAGCACTTTAAGAATCAGGACCGCGCGGTAAAGCTGGCTGTTGAAGCGCTCTATCACCTCGAGCAGGAGAAGACGCCTGATCAGGACCGCATCAGAAAGGTGGAGCGCTTGCTCTCGAAGCTGGATCCAAAACGCAAGACCCTCGCTCGGATCCAAGATGAGCTCGTGATCTCTCTGCGTGGAATCGTGGAGCGTTATGCAGCGAGCGGGCTGGAGATGATGGTTATGGATGTCGCTTGGCGCGGCGCCTCTGATCTCAAGCTGGAAGACATGCTCGCCCCATATGAGCGCGCCGTGAGGCGCAGCGGACGGAGCTTGGCTATCTGGGAGAAGGCTTATAACGAGGATAATCTGGACGGCTGGACCATCGCCTCGCCCTCTTTTAACGCAGCGGGACGATCCATTGATGCCAGCTTTGGCGCCTTCGACGCAGAGCAATTCGACTTTCAATTCCTCTGCATGGACCGCGTGACAGCGGGGGACTTCTCTATGGAGGCGCGCGTCTTGGCGCCCAAGGGCGAGGTGAACTTCTGCGGCTTCGTCTTCGGGCAGAAGGGGCCTTCGACCTTTCACGGCATGTTCCACTTCCCCGGCAAAGAGGTCGCCGAGGGAGGCGCAGAGAGCGGCTGGGTGGACTTGATGTCTTCCTATGGGAATGAGGTCAAGACGTGGCTGCACGTGCCCGTAGACACCAGCTCAGGAGATGAC
>JAPKBY010000227.1 GCA_028823185.1 Planctomycetota bacterium | reverse complement strand
TCATGCAACGCTATGAGGGGCGCATGAGGCTTGACCATTACGATGCGTGGATGGAAGGGCGCGAGCGAGCTGTTATGGCAGATGGAGCGCATGAGCTCTTGGGGCTTGATGGTGTGTCCGTGATTGAATGGGCAGAACAGGTTGAAGACTTTTTGCCTGACGGCCGTCTTCAGATCAGGCTCTCCGTGCTCGGCATCAATGAGCGGGGCATTCACGCTAAGTGGATTGGGAGCTCGCTCTCAGCCCAGGCCCGAGCTTGTCTTCATGCAATCAAGACTAGCCTTGTCCCCGAAGAGGGGGCCGCAGGGTAGCTGTGACTGGAATGCTGCCTATTAGCCCTGGTTTTTCGTCTTTTTCTATGTGTGGGAGTGAACCAAGTTCATGCCCTTGCGTTCTCACTAGCGCCTCAATGACAGGGGCACAGAGACCTTGAAGAAGAGCTGGGACGGCGAACAGGACCCCCTTGCCGCCCTCGCTGCCGGTGACCCGGAGCTCTTTGAGGCCTTTGTGCGGACTGAGATGGTGACTCTCCTAGGCTTCTTTCGGCGCTTAGGCGGGTCTCAAGATGAGATTGAGGATCTAGTTCAAGACACAATCGTGAAGCTCTTCCGAAGCGCAAATATGTATTCCTCCTCTGACCGCTTTGAGGCCTATGTCTTTAGGGCGGCTAGAAATGTATGGATTGATTCCCGCCGTAGAGCTGGCGTACGTGGCGCCGTAGCGCCTAAGGCCGATGACGATGGCGCCGACTTCATGCCTAACGTTGAAGGTGGAGAGCCTGAGCCCTTTGAACAAATAGAGGCCATGGAGCGCTCTGAGATATTGATGCGCGCGGTGCAGAGACTCGATGACGCTCACCGGATCGTCTTTGAGCTCGGCGTCATCCAGGGACTCTCGTACTCCGAGGTCTCTGATATCGCAGGCGTGCCAGTCGGAACCATCAAGTCACGTGTCCATAACGCAGTCCGCAAGCTGCGTGACATGCTTGATCTGGAGGGGCTCTCGTGAATTCCAAAGGCTCTCCTCTCGACCCCGAGTCTCTCACCGAGCTCGCGCTTCACGATGACGCTGGCAGCCTTCGCAATGTCTGCGATGAGAGTGACCTCTCCGAGCTGGCTGAGCTTAAGGCCTTCGTCTCTGCGTGCCGGGAGGCCGCTGCGGCCGGAACTGCGGACAGCGCACTAGCTGACCAGATGCTCTCTGTCGCTCAGTCAGAGGACCTGAGCTGGCGCGGCGATCTTAGATTATTGGGAGGGTTTGTTCGTGATGGTCTGCGTTCCTCAGCCCTGCTTCGCTTAGCGGCGGCGAGCTTGCTTCTGCATATCGCAGCGGTCCCTGTGCTGGCTTTCTTTGTCTTTACTGGTGAACCCGCCTTGCCGGAATTTCGGGTGGAGCTTGGAGATAGGGAGCTTCCCTATGCTCTCCCTGACAGCTCACACAGCGATGATCGATCTGAGGTAGAGGTGGTCGAGCAAGAGGCCTTGAACACCCTCTTGGTTGAGAACACCTTGCGCTGGTCCCGCTGGCAGGTCTCCATCACCGAGCACTTGCGAGAAGAGGTCTCTTTGGGGGCGCCTGTGTGGCTCTTGGAGAGGGCAGGGATTCTCTGGGGGAGCGCACGCGATGAAGGGCTTGCTCCTTTAGAGATTTCGAATCACACATCTGCCGCCTTCATTCGAGCGGAGTCCGCTCTCGACGAGTTTTTGACGCTCGGTCCTGCCGCCCGTGAAAAGTCAAAGTTGGCCCTCCGGGATGTCCTCCAATTCGTCGGATCGCCGGAAGCTCCTGCGACGTGGCTTGCGCTCTCATCTATAGCCCGTGCTGAGAGCTATGGAGTGGTCCACCCCGAAGCTGCAGAGGTGCTGAAGCTCGCACGGAGTTCGATGCCAGCTGGACACCGCTATCGGGCGCTCCTTGAGGTTGACGGTGATCTCAGAAGGCGCATGCCCATAGACCCGCTCTGGGTGGCGGCCTTGGCTGAGCTCGACCCCACATCAACTCCTGGGACCTGGCTTAAGAGCTTCGAAGAGATCACAGAGCTTGGCGCGCGCTAGCTGTGGCCCATGATAGCTCGGGCCTATATGCTCTTGCTTATGAGCTCTCTTGACCCCAGGCGACTCCTCGCAATAGCACTCTTCGCATTCCTCGCTGGCCCTAGCTTTGGGCAGCAGGACTCGCCCCAGACTTTCGATAGCCCGGATGACAGGGCTCTCTCAGATCTTGTAGATGAGGTTTGGAATGACGCAGGCGATGAGCCTGGGCCTAGTTTAGAGCTCTCTTTGGAGGCGGCGAGGGCGATTGGTGTGGCCAACGACCTCTCTCTGCAAGGAGCGGTGGAGTTTGCTGAAGCTTCTCGGTATCGAGAGTTGGGGAGCTGGGGAGTTTTTGATTGGAACTTTTCTGCTGGCGCCAGGCTCGAGGACTCAACCTTAGACCCTTCCACCGATTTCGAAGTGGGCACAGGTGTTGGGGACATTGACACGAACAACAGGAGCTTGACTGTCGGCTTCGACCGAGCCTTTCGTTCTGGGGATAGCTTTAGCGTCTCGCTCGCTCACAATAATCGCAACACAAACAGCCTCTTTGCCCGAAGCGGAAACAGTGATGTGCTCTCTGCCGCTTACGTTAAACCTCTTCGGCGTGGTGCAGGCGAAGACTATGCGACCTCCCTGCAGGAGATAGCAGGTCTACGCTTTGAAGGGGATGTTGAGGCGCTGGGTGTGCAGCGACGTCAGCTTTTGCTGGACATCGAGATTAAATATTGGGACCTCGTGCTCTCCAAGCGACAGTTGGAGGTCGCAGGCTCAGCCTTGGATTTGGCTATTGAGCAACTAGAGAGGGACCGGCGCAGGAGGGAGGCTGGTGTGGCCACTGATGTTGAGGTCATTCAAGACGAGGCCACTGTCGCTCGTAGGATCGAGGGATTGCTGCTCGTCCAAACAGCCGTCAGATCTCGAATGGATAGCCTGCGATCAACTCTCTTTCCCGGGATTGAGGAGGGGTCTTGGGCGGTTCAAATCTCTCCGATCACTCCTATGACGGAGATTATCCCAGCGCCCGCTATGAGTGACTGGCAAATGGAAATACAATCTGCTCTGGAGGCCCGTCGTGAGGTCAGGTCTGCTGAAATTGAGATTGAGATAGCTGAGCTTCTGCACGCTCGCGCCGTCTCCCAGAAGGCCTCCTCACTGGACCTCCTGTTTGAGGTGGGGTCGCAGGGGTTCGATTCTGGTTTGGGGTCATCTCTCGGAGAGGCGTTCGGCTATGACTCTCCGACCTTGGCTGCGGGGGTGACGTATCAGTTGCCGATGAAGAATACGGCCTTAGCGAATGAGGAGCGTGCCATTAGGGCTGAACTGCGAGGGGCAATCATTGCAGTGGATGCGCTTAAATCACAGATAGCACAAGAGGTTCGGGAAGCGCTTCGTCAGGTTCAGTATCAAGCTGAGGCTTCGCGGGCTGCCACCAAGACGAGAGAGGCCGCTGAGCGTCTCATGACAGCGGAGAGGACGCGCTATGAGCAAGGGCTCGCGACCAACTTCCAAGTGCTCGAGTTCCAGCAAGCGCTCTTGGAAGCCCAGTATGGTGAGCGCGCTGTCCGCATTGCTTACTGCCAAGCCCAGGCCAGGCTTGAGGCTGCACGTGGTTCCATCGGTCGAGGTACTCAAGCTTCTGCTGGAGCCTCCGCACCTTGAGGTCCCAGCTATGGCTGCTCGCGCTGTGCGTGTCAATTTGCTCTTGTTCCAAAGACGCTCCTGCCGCGCCTGATTATCGTTGGGACACTGATGCACGGCTAAGGGCTGTGTTGTCTGTGCAGGCGCCAAAGGGACACTTCGATCTAGACACTGGAGACATGCTCCCGCGTATGGTGGAGAAGCTCTCCACTGGGCAGCGTGATGTTCAGAACCATTTCAGGGGAGAGCTCGCTCGTGGTGGCCCTCGTACCATTCGGCTCATTGATGACTTCATACATCGTCACGCCAGCAGTCGGACCGGAACCTTGATGATCGGAAACGCCTTAGGCGT
>JAPKBY010000226.1 GCA_028823185.1 Planctomycetota bacterium | reverse complement strand
GCCATCCCCAAGGCGCAGGCTGAGACGCAGAGCGCCACCCAGGGCTTCTTATTCGCAGCGCTCCTTGTGAGGCAGTAGAGGACGAGGAGGTAGAAGAGGGAGACGAAGAGCTCGCTGCGAGATGCGACTAGGTTGACCGCGTCTGTGAGGAGAGGGTGGAGGGCCCAAGCGAGGGTGATCGTTGTAGCGAGAGAGGAAGCGCGCGCGTTCCCCATGCGAGCGAGGGTCTCACGCGCTAAGCCGAAGAGGGCCAGGGCGGAGAGTAAGTGCAGGAGGAGGTTCGTGGCGTGCCATCCAAACACTTCGTCTCCAGAGAGCGCGTGATTGAGCGCGAAGGAGAGGGCGACCACGGGGCGTCCGCTCGCTGTGCTGCCAGCGGGGGCGCTGAGGCACTCGCTGAAGGTGCTCGGAGGCAGCAGGTCGTTGTCTACGATCGCCGGCAGGTCGTCGAAGACAAAAGGGCCCTCTAGGGCGTTCGAGTAGATGAGCGCGCAAGCTACGAGAACGAGGAAGGGGGCGGCCGCCCCCAGGAGGCCTTTCCGGTCTGTGTTGGGTTGCTGATTCATAGGGAGGAGGCGTGTCGCGCCTTCAAAGACACGGCGAAGAGATAGAAATGTACGTTAATCGCACCAGAACCCGGAGGTGTTCAGGCTCATGGACGGTGAATAGGCGCGCTTGACGCCTTATGCTCCGCACATGGAATCAGACTCAGTCTCCGAGAATAAATCCGGCCGCGAGGCATTCTGGCGCGCGAACAAGCGCTTGATCTTCGTCCTCTTGTCTATCTGGCTCATCGTGTCGCTTGGATGCGGTGTGTGGTGGATTGAGTGGTTGAATCAATACACGATCGGAGAGCTTCCGCTCGGCTTCTGGATCGCTCAGCAGGGATCGATCTACACCTTCGTGCTCTTGATCCTCATCTATGCGATCGGCGCTGACAGGCTCGAGCGCAAATACGGGGTGGAGGAGTGAGCATGTCATTAGCTCTCCTAGAGGCAGCCGCTGATCCCAGTCGGCCTTGGACCTTCGCCTTCATCGGCATCACCTTCACCGCTTATCTCATTATCGGGTGGCGCAGCAGAGTGCGTGAGACGCGCGGCTTCTATGTCGCGGGGCAAGGGGTGCCTGCGATCGCCAACGGTGCGGCCACTGCGGCTGATTGGATGAGCGCGGCTTCCTTCTTGGGGATGGCAGGTCTCATCAGCGTCAAAGGCTCTGACGGCTCGATGTACCTGATGGGGTGGACCGGCGGCTATGTATTGCTCGCGCTCCTTCTCGCGCCTTATCTGCGTAAATTCGGTCAGTTCACCGTGCCGGACTTTATCGGCACGCGTTATGCGAGCTCGACCGCACGGATCGTCGCTGCTTGTTGTGCGATCTTCGTCTCTTTGACCTATGTCGCTGGCCAGATGAAAGGGGTCGGGGTCGTGTTCAGCCGCTTCCTCGACGTGCCGCTAGAGGCCGGCGTGATCATCGGGATGTTCATCGTCGCTTTCTTCGCCGTGCTCGGGGGGATGAAGGGGATCACGTGGACTCAGGTCATGCAGTACTTCGTGCTGATCGTGGCCTTCCTCATTCCTGCCTTCGCGATCGCGAGGATCTTGACGAACGGGGAGCACAGCGTCCCGCAGTCAGCGTTCCTCTACAGCGATCTCGCTGAGAGGCTCAATCAGATCCAGCTTGATCTGGGATTCGATGAATACACGAAACCATTCACGAGCGAGTCGCGCCTCAACGTCTTGTTCATCACCGCTGCGCTGATGTTTGGCACAGCCGGCCTACCGCATGTGATCGTTCGCTTTTACACGGTGCCCTCCGTCAGGGCCGCGCGCTGGTCTGCATTCTGGGCGCTGCTCTTTATCGCCATCCTCTACACGGCGGCCCCGGCGGTCGGGATGTTCGCGCGTTACAACCTCCTGAACAGCTTGCATGGCGCCAAGGTCATCGGGGTGGAGGAGGTCGTTGCCTCTGATGGGCAAGCGCTTCGGAGCCTCTATCGCTTGGAGTCGCCCAAGGGTGTTGACCTCAACTGGGCCTATAACTGGCAGTCGACAGGCTTGCTCTCCTTTGATGACATCGACGGCAGCGGGACGATCAGCCTCGCGAAGACCAGCGCAGAGGCGACGATTGATAAGGACATCATCGTGCTTTCGACTCCAGAGGTCGCAGGCCTCCCCGCTTGGGTGATCGCGCTCGTCGCGGCCGGCGGTCTGGCTGCTGCGCTCTCCACCGCGGCGGGGCTCTTGCTCGTGATCAGCTCCTCTATGGCGCACGATCTCTATGTGCAGTTCATCGATCCAAAGGCCTCGGAGGCGAAGAAGATGATGGTCGGGCGCGCCATGATCATTGTCGCGATCTGTGCCGCTGGCTGGTTTGGTATCCATCCGCCAGGCTTCGTCGCTGAGACAGTCGCCTTCGCCTTCGGTTTGGCTGCAGCGAGCTTCTTCCCTGCGATCTTCTTGGGGATCTTCGACTCGCGAAGCAATCGTGAGGGGGCCGTCTCAGGCATGATCGTTGGGATCGCCTTCACGGCGTTCTATATCGTTGGCAATCAATGGGACACGATCTTCAGCGTCACTCGTGACGCTGGCTTTGTGCGACCTTGGTATATGACGCGCTGGTTCTATGGGATCTCTCCGCAGGGGATCGGAACAGCAGGGATGCTGCTGAACTTCGCCGTCACCCTGGTGGTGAGTCGTCTGACTCCGCCGCCTCCGAAAGAGGTGCGGGACCTCGTCGAGAGTATTCGCGTCGCTGGCTAGCCCTAGCGCGCGAGGAGCGCGTTAGGGGATGAAGTCGACGCTGATCGCGTTGGTCAGATTGAAGGTTGAGCCCCCTGCCGGAGGATCACGGAACCAGCACTGGAAGCGCCAGGTCTCGCCTGCGTCGACCTCCGGTGCGCCGAAGGGAGCCGAGCCATAGAAGTCGAGGTCCTTTTGGTAGGAGCCCGTCGCTCCCGATTGGAGCACGTTCATTCGGTAGACGCCGCCGCCGACGCAGCGGTAGCCGTTGCCAAAGGGGACTTGGATGGCGTTCGGACCGTAGTAGAAGATGCCGAACTGATTGGTCGGGATCCCTGTGGCGATGAGCGTGAGGTCGTTGTTGCTGACGCTGGTCGATCCCCAGTAGCCGATCTGGCCGCCAGATTGAGCGCCGGAGTTAGGCGCGGCGATGCAGTAGATGTTCGGGTTGGTGGCGACAAAATCTCCAGTGATTGTGCCGTTGATGCTGACAGAGCCTGAGACTCCTGAGCCGGGATCAGATCCGCTGATGTTGATGTTCAGCGGGATCGAGAAGTGCATCCCACTAGAGGTCTTGTAAATGTTCCCGGTGACCTGAGAGCTGGTTATGGTGCCAGCGAGGTCCTGATTGATCGTGCTACCAGCCAAGGGGTCGATGACGAGTTGACCGCTCAAGATTGTGTTCTCTACGGTGGCCGTGAATGAGCCAGAGCCTGGTGACATCGAGAAGGAGCCAGTCGTACGCGCTGAGATCGATAGATTGTTCACGTCGATGTCTGCGAGATTGATCCCTAAGGGGCCCGAGACATAGGCCGCGATGTTAGGCGAGACGTTCATGACCCCGCCCTCAAAGGAGCCGGTGGAGAGCGGATAGGAGCCGTTGTTAATGCTGACATCAGCGTAGCCAGAGAGGCTGTGCTGGTTCGTTGAGTCGGGGACAACGTTTCCGAGGCTGGTCGAGCCGGACCAAGTGAAGCCAGACTGGCCGGAGTCTAGGTTGAAGCGATACTGACCTTGGGCGAGGCTCGTCCCAGCGATGAGGAGAGCGGCGACGGTCGTGAAGAGGTAGCGCATAGGTGATTCAGTGGCCAGGCGTGAAGGGCAGGCAAGTGGATTATCCGAGTCTCCAATGTAAGGCACTAGGCTCTGACAGCAAGGGATGCTGTATTGGAGGCCCCTGGTGTAGAGTCTTAGGCACCAATGAGGAATCCATGACTGACCAATTTGACCCGACCCCGACCGACCGCTTCACCTTTGGCCTCTGGACTGTGGGGAACCCTGGCGGTGACCCCTTCGGACCAGCCGTGCGTGCTTCCAAGAGCCCTGTCGAGCT
>JAPKBY010000225.1 GCA_028823185.1 Planctomycetota bacterium | reverse complement strand
AGCGCAGTGACGCTCTGAGTCGGAGAGGTGTGAATCATGAACACCATCGCCCAAGCCCCAGAGTCATAGGCGAGCTCCCGGTGATACTTTGCGATCCGTTTAGGCGCCGACTCGATCTCTTCCATGTCAGCGATGGTATATCCCGAGCTCTCTACCTTGTGAGCGCTCTGCATGATCCATCTCATCTTCTCATGCGGATCGATGAGCCCCTCCTGAAACGGCAGCCACACCTCAGAGAAGACCGCGCCACCCTCCATCATCCATGTAGGCATCTGCCCGAAGCCTTGCTGAAAGACGTGGGTGTACTCATGAATCCCGCGCAAGATTGGGTCAGGGAATGACTCCTCTTCCCTGTACCACTTGTGCACATTGATGAAGATCAACTCGGCCATGCGCGGCTCGGTGTCACGAACATCAGAGAGGTAAGCCTCTGGATCGCCACGCTCGGCGACATCGAAGAAGCGCTCTTCTGCATAGGGCAAGCATTCAGAGACGCTGCGCTCTGAAGATGCCGTGCGCCAAGCGCAGTACTCGCTCAAGAAGGCCTCTTTGGCGGCCTCGCTGATGGACTCACCATCTTCACAGCCAAGGATCCAAACATGAGCAGGGCCATAGCTGCCCCAGTAGCTCCGTGAGAGCTCGACGCCTTGCTTCACTTGCTCAAACCACTTCTCTCCATAGCCGTCGAGCAAGTGATAGCTCGGTCCTTCTTCCATTGAGATCAGAGGCGTGACGTCTTCCCAGACAGAGCCCTCATCAGCCCCAGAAGGACCGGATTGCTGGCAGGCAGCTAGAGAGATCAAGCCTAGGACAGGCAGACCTAATGCCAGCAGAGAGAGAGGAGAGCTCTTTATCATGATGAGATCTTATCTCAGCGAGGCTCAACACACCCCATGGATGACGCAGCGCCACCTCGGTCGTTACCCTGTGCACATGAGGTCACACATCCACAGCTCCGCTAAAGCGCTCTTCTTGAGCGCGCTCTTCATTCTCGCTGCGCTGCCCGCGCAAGCTCAGACCACCGCTGTCACGGGCGGTACGCTGCTCCCCATCGACGGCCCCGCCATCGAGGATGGAGTGATGCTGGTCGAGGGCGGCAAGATCACAGCCATCGGTGCCAAGGGCGCGATCAAGATCCCAGCTGGTGCGACTCTCGTCGACGCCACAGGCAAGATCGTGATGCCCGGGCTAGTCGACACCCACTCACACATCGGCGGCATCGGTGCGGCGGACAGCTCAGCCCCCATCCAGCCAGGCGTGCGCGTTTATGACTCGATCAATGTGCGCTCATCAGGCTTCCGCCGCGCGCTCGCTGGTGGACTCACCACACTCAACATCATGCCGGGCTCAGGACACCTGTCCTCCGGCCAGACGGCCTATGTGAAGCTGCGCTTCGGCGACGAGACGCCGCGCACCATCGACGCCATCACCTATCGCTTCCCCGACGGCTCCCCCATGGGAGGCTTGAAGATGGCGAACGGCACGAACTCGATCCGCAACAAAGGAGAGGGTGGCTTCCCTGGTACGCGCGGCAAGTCCGCCTTCCTCGTGCGCTCTTTCTATATCCGGGCGCAAGAGTACAAGGCCAAGATCGAAGCCGCGGTGGACGACGACGGCAACCCCGACGAGAGCAAGCTCCCGTCGCGAGACCTTCACCTAGAGGCCTTGCTAGAGGTCATGAGCGGTAAACGCATCGTTCACCACCACACACACAGGCACGATGACATCCTCACCGTGCTGCGCCTCTCCGAAGAGTTCGGCTTTCGGGTCGTCTTGCACCACGTCTCAGAGGGCTGGATGGTCGCGGATGAGATCGCCGCTGCAGGCGTCCCCTGCTCGGCCATCTTGGTCGACTCACCCGGTGGAAAGCTCGAAGCTCTAAACCTCGTCATGGAGTGCGGCGGAATCCTCGAGAAGGCAGGAGTCCGCACGGCCTTTCATACGGACGACTGGATCACCGACTCGCGCCTCTTCTTCCGCTCGGCGGCCCTCGCGGTTCGCGCTGGGATGAGCCGCCAAGGCGCGCTCGAGTCCCTGACTCTGGCTGGCGCAGAGATGCTCGACCTCGCTGACCAAGTCGGCTCTCTCACGGCCGGCAAGGACGCCGACTTCATCATCCTCTCCGGCGATCCCCTGAGCGTCTACACGAGGATCGAAGAGACCTGGGTCGAGGGCGAGAAGGTCTTCGACCTCTCGGACCCTGAAGACGAGCTCTTCGCCGAGGGCGGCTACGGCGCCGGCGAAGACATCTCTCCTTACTTCTGCTGCTACGACCACCTCATGAAGGCGGAGTCCAACTAATGCGCGCTCAAATCACACTGGCCCTCGCGGCCCTCCTCCTCACGAGCTCCTTCGCCGCCGCCCAAATCGCGGTGAAGGCTGACACCATCTACACAGTCTCCGGGCCTGTGATCACAGACGGCGTCGTCGTCGTGACGGATGGCAAGATCGTCGCCGTGGGCCCTGCCTCTCTGATAAGCATCCCTGCTGGACATGAGGTCTTGCAGGCCAAGATCCTCGTCCCTGGCTTCGTCGACATCCGAGCCACCGTCGGCCTCACCGGGATCTACAACGGGGGCGAGCAAGCTCACGATCAAGACATGCTCGAGCGCTCTGCGCCCATCCAGCCGGGCTTGCGCGCGATCGACGCCTACAACCCACGCGAGGCGCTGCTCGACTATGTGCGCTCCTTCGGCGTGACGACGATCCACACCGGGCACGCGCCCGGCGCGTTGATCTCGGGTCAGACGATGATCGCCAAGACCCGCACGACGACTGTCGCGGACGCCGTGATCAACCCCTTCTTCGGAGTGGCAGCCACGCTCTCTCCAAAGGCGCAGTCCGGATCCGGCGCTCCAGGGACACGCGGTAAGACCTACGCCATGTTGCGCGAGGCGCTCTTCGGCGCCCAGGAGCACAAAGCCACGCTCGACAACTACGACGGTGAAGGCGCGCCGCCCGCCCGCGACCTCGCCAAGGAGGCGCTCATCTCCGTCCTCGACGGCGACGCCCCGCTCATCGTCACGGCCAACCGTGCCCAAGACATCGCCAGCGCCTTGCGTCTCAAGGAGGAGTTCAAGCTCACCATGTGGCTCGATATGGCAGCCGAGGTCTACACCTTGATGGATGAGGTGAAAGCGGCAGGCGTACCCGTCCTGCTCCACCCCACGACCTACCGCGCCTACGACGAGACGAAGAACCTCTCCTTCCAGACAGCCGCCACTCTCGCAGACGCAGGCATCCCCATCGCGATCCAGACCGGCTACGAGGGCTACGTCCCCAAAGTCCGCGTGCTCGTCTTTGAGGCCGCTATCGCAGCCGCTCACGGGCTGGGCTTCGAGCGCAGCTTGAAGGCCATCACCCTGACTCCAGCACAGCTGCTCGGCATCTCCGACCGCGTCGGCTCGATCGAGGTCGGCAAGGACGGCGACCTCGCGCTCTTCGACGGCGACCCCTTCGAGTACACGACCCACTGCACCGGCGTCGTGATCGAGGGCGAGGTGGCCTCGCGAGAGGTCCGTTGAATCTCCCGCCCTGCAGGTTGCTCCTCGGCTTGATCGCCTGGGGCTGCCTGGCCGCTCCGGCCTGGAGCAGCCAGGACCTGCCGGACATCAGCGCGGTCGCCAAGGAGCTCTCGATCCCCAAGACGAGCGCAGGTGCGCCCGCCGCGGGCGCGCGAGTGCGAGAGACGACCCCGGGGTGGGACGCAGATGAGGTGCACCACATGCTCTGGCTGCCCGAGGACTGGAAGCCTGGTGTCACCTACCCCGTGATCTTCGAGTACCCCGGGAACGGCGGACACAGCGACGACTTCGACGGCACACCGGAGAGCTGCGGGCTGGGCTACGGCCTCACCGCCGGGCACGGCTACATCTGGGTCTCTCTCCCCTTCATCGAGGTGACAGAGGGGAAGATGTCGATCGCGAAGAAGTGGTGGGGAGACGTCGAGGAGACCAAGCGCTATTGCCGCGCGACGGTGAAACGGATCCAGACCGAGTATGGCGGCGACCCGAAGCGCACGCTCCTCGCTGGCTTCTCTCGCGGAGCCATCGCTTGCAACTTCATCGGCCTCCACGACGACGAGATCGCCAAGCTCTGGAGCGCCTTCTTCTGCCACTCGCACTA
>JAPKBY010000224.1 GCA_028823185.1 Planctomycetota bacterium | reverse complement strand
CCCTTCCACCTTCCGCTGGGGCCTAGCCTGGGTAGCAGGATCACAGCGAGGCTGAAGAGCAGCACAGCAGGGATGTCCTGCCAAAGCGCCGCGTCAGCGCTCTCGCCGGCGAAGGGCTTAACCATGCCTGCGGCGCCCACCGCGACGAGGACGTTGAAGACATTGCTGCCTACGACGTTCCCGAGGCCTATCTCAGTCTGTCCCTTGAGCGCGCTCACGACACCCGCCGCGAGCTCCGGCAGGGATGTTCCGATCGCGACGACGGAGAGTCCTATCACGCGATCGCTCACTCCGATTGATCGAGCGATCGCTTCAGCGCCTGTCACCGTGAGCTCTGCTCCGATCGCGACGGAGACGCTCGCAGCGAGGACGAGCAGCAGCGCGCGCCGCATGACCCCTTCACCTTTGGGCTGCGACTCTTCTTCCTTTCCTGCCTTCGCTGTCTTCCAAAGATGAATGTTATGAATCACAAAGAGCCCGATGAGGAACGAGCCGCCGACAAAGCTCACGCCACCCTGCCCGAGAAGCACTAAGAAGAGTCCGAGCAGCGACACGAGCAGCCAACCAGCCTCTCGCAAACGGAGCGCGCTGCCGAGCACCCCGGGGAGCAAGATCGCTGTGACTCCCAAGACGAGACCGATGTTCGCGATGTTGCTACCGAGCGCGTTTCCGAGCGCCAGTCCTGGCCGGCCGTCAGCGGCCGCGAGGGTAGAGACGAGCAGCTCAGGCAGAGAGGTTCCCCAAGCGATGATCGTCAGCCCCACCATCACGGGCGACAGACCCAGGCTTCCGGCGATGCGGACACCTCCGTCTACCAGCCAATCAGCCCCCTTAACGAGCAGGGCCAAGCCGAGGACGAGGGCTAGGAGAGGGGGGAGACTGTCGAACATGTGGGCATCCTAGAGAGCCGCGGCTCGTGTTCCGACCGTAGGGACGGGATTCCATGCCTCGCGACCGTTTAGAATCTCCACATGGACTCCAGCGCACCCCTCATCGCGATCAACGGCCTCCTCGACGAGCGCGAGGCTGGAGATCGACTCTCTCTCCCTCTGCGTTATGCCGAGCGCGTCCGCTCAGCAGGCGGGGTCCCCGTCGCCTTGCCACCCATGGGAGACAAGGAAGATCTCCTGGCCCTCCTCGATCACGTCGACGGCTTCGTGCTCTCTGGCGGAGATGACTTCGACACCGCTCGCCTCGACCAAGGCCCCACTCATCCTGCGGCCGACTGCACGCCGAGCGCCAAGCAAGACTTTGACCTCGAGCTCACGCGGCTCTTGCTAGATCGCGGCGTGCCCGTGCTCGGCATCTGCTATGGCATGCAATTGCTCGGCGTCGCAGAGGGCGCGCGCTTGCTTCAGCACTTACCGGAAGATCGCCCCGGCTGTCAGGAGCACACCGGGGGCGCTGTCCACGAGGTCATGATCGACGCAAACACGAAACTCGGTGCGCTCACTGGGATAGAGTCACTAGCCGTGGTCTCACGTCATCATCAAGCGCTCGAAGACGCACCCGCAGGGTGGCGCGTGTGCGCACGCGACCATGAATACCTCGTCGAGGCCATCGAACACCCTACACATCCTTTCGCGCTCGGATGCCAATGGCATCCAGAGCTCTCACCTGGAACAGCGCACGACGCGCTCTTCACCGGACTCATCGACGCCGCGCGTCTCCACCGCGCTTCACTCCTCGCCGCCCAAGCATGAGCAAGACTCCCTTCGACGCTGCCCCTGAGGGCAAGCTCCTCAAGCACTCCGAGCGCAACAAGATGATCGGCATGGGCGTAACCTCCGTGCTCGTAGTCGGCGCCTTCCTCTTCTCACAGCTTCAAGACCAGAACCGCTCCGGGGAAGAGCTGAATCAAATCGCAGAGGGAGGTGAAGAGCCCATCTTTGAGCAGCTCATCGTCCCGGAGTTTGATGCGAGCACCCTCGCTGGCGAAGTCCTCGACGCGCGCGAAGGAGACAGGGTTCTCCTGCAACGAAAGACGCTCGACCCGCTGCTCGAGTACACAAACTCCTTTAACTCCGCACACTTCCTCGCCCTCGGCGTGAGGCCGCTAGAGGCCGATACACGCACGGCGCTAGAGGCCGAGCCGGAGGCGCACCGCGCGGAGCCCTACTTCGTCCGCGGATGGATCGAAGAATACGACAAGCGCATCGGGAGTGAGGGCAAGCCAGAGTTTCATGGACGCCTGCTCTTAGAGGACAAGAGCTTCGCGCACTTCGTCTCCAAGGCCATGCCTATCGGAGCCATCATCGGCGACTTCGTCCGCTTCGACGGCTTGTTCCTGAAGCAGTTCCGCTCTGAAGGAGAGGATGGCTGGGTCGAGGGACCTCTGCTCGTCGGGCCGAAGATGATCCACTCTTGGGCGCAACCAGAAGAGGTCGATCGAGACGCCATCTTCAGCAAGCTAGCTCAGATCCGAGACGACACGATCGCGGGTGGCATCACCGGTCTCGGCGGGGAGACCTATGACGCCCAGTGGCTCCTCATGGACAGCATCGTCCGCTTGGGTGATGACGGGATCGACTGGAGCGCGGCGCCAGAGCTCAACGACCAAACCCTCGTCGGAATCATGACCGAGGGCGCGGCCTGGCGAGGAGCCCCCTTCCGCCTGCCGATCGCACGCAACATGGACCTGTGGACCAAAGCGCCCGGCGAGAACCCGGCCCGCGTCGAGAAGGTCACGATGGGCTGGATCGGCTCTTGGACTTGGGTGAACAACAAGTCTGCGGTCTTGCACTACATCATGCCCTCAGATGTTGGCCACCTGCGCGGCTCGGAGCTCGTCAGCGCGCACGGCTACTTCATCAAGAACTTCGCCTACGAGACCCGCGACGGAGACCTTCGAGTCGCACCCTTCTTTGTGCTCTCGCACATCGAAGAGTTCATCCCTGCGCCGGACCACACGGGGCGCTACATCGGGATCGCCCTCTCGACGATCACGATCATGACGATCCTCCTCATCGCGCTGGGCCTTCGGCGCGATAAGCGACGCTCAGCAGAGTTCCAAGCTGACATGGTGCGGCGTCGTCGCGCTCGCAGAGATCGCGACGAGAACAAAGAGACGAGCTGAGCCTGGAATGAGTCAGCTCCGCTCGATCACTGTCGAGACAGTACCCGCCTACCCGGTCCACATCGGGCCTGGCGCGCTCACCGCTCACTCTGAGCTCATATCAAGCGCGAGCGCGCTCATCGCAGACGAGCGGGTTCATGGTCTGCACGGGGGGCTCATCGAAGGAGCTCAGCTCCCCACACATCTCTTGCCAGAGGGAGAGCAGGCCAAGTCCCTCAATGAGCTCGAGCGCGCGCTCGAGTTCTTATGCGATGAGCAGCTAGACAGAGACTCTACGCTGCTCGTCTTAGGGGGCGGCGCTGCCACGGATCTCGGCGGCCTCACCGCCTCGCTCTATCTACGCGGTGTCTCATGGATCGCATGCCCCACCACGCTCCTCGCCATGGTGGACGCCTCTGTGGGTGGAAAGACCGCGGTCAACCTGAAGAGCGGCAAGAACCTCGCCGGAAGCTTCCATCAGCCAGCGGCGGTCATCGCTGACACGGACACTCTCCAAACGCTCTCCGGCGTTGAGTACACATCGGGCCTGGGTGAGCTGCTCAAGACGGCGCTCATCGATGGCGAGGACTTCCTCTCTTTCTTGGAGGCTGAGCAGAGCGGACTCCTCGCCCGCGAGAGCGACCTCATGGCGGAGGCCGTCCAGCGCTCCGTCTCGACCAAGGCCCGCATCGTCGCCTCCGACCCCAACGAGGCCGGCCCTCGCAAGGCGCTCAACCTGGGCCACACCTTCGCTCACGCCATCGAGCAAGCGGCCGGTCCTGGCCTCTTGCCGCACGGGATCGCGGTCGCCGTTGGTTGCGCCCTCGCGCTCAAGGCCTCAGAAGACACAGGTCTCCTCGTAGACCCTGAGCTTCCGAAACGCTTCGCTCTCCTCGCGGCCGCACTCGGCCTCCCGACTCAACTGACCACCTTGCGCGAAGCGACGAGCTTGAAGCTCTCGCCTGAAGAGCTCTTCTCTGCGATGAGCCACGACAAGAAGTCGAGCGCCGGCGCACCCCGCTTCGTGCTCCCCCGCTGCGCCGGCGACATCGCGCTCGACGTCGAGCTCGA
>JAPKBY010000223.1 GCA_028823185.1 Planctomycetota bacterium | reverse complement strand
TCTTCATGATCGATCCGTAGCGTGTGAACGCGAAGAGGAGCGCGAAGGCTGCTGCACCGAGGGCGATGTAGAGGTAGAAGTGGGCGTTATCCATGGGGGGATCTGGGTGGGGCTAAGGGAGATGGCCTTCTCGAGGCCATGAGTGGGATGGAGAGTTGCTCTCCGGCTCAATATTGGCGGGAGACTATATCCGATCGGCCCTAGGGCTCCAAGACGGCCAGGAATCCCCTTTAAGGGCCTCTTTTGGCTCGAAAAGGGGCCTCATGGCTCAAAATAGACGCCCAAATTGGCGTCGAGGGCCATATTTAGTCAGAGAGTTCCTCAGAAGTAGAGGACGCGTTCTGCCTTTTAAGTCTCTCTTCCTTTAGTGCCTCGAGGCGAGCTCTCCTTTGAGACCGCGAGCGAGCACCGACGATGATCAGGACGGAGAGGAGGATGAAGGCTAAGAGGAGGCTCAGGCCGCCAAGGCGCTCCTCTAGCACCTCTACCTGCCCAGCAAAGAGCCGACCCATGTAGATGGATAGAGGCACTGAGATGAGGACTCCGAGAGTGTCGAGCAGAATGAAGCGTGGATAGCGGACGCCCATCACTCCCACGGTGAAGTAGCCACCAACTCTCACGCCAGGGAGGAAGCGCAGGCTGAAGATGACCCAGTTGCCGTGCTCTGCGAAGCGCCTCCGCATGCGCAGCATTCGCTCTGGGTGAAGGATCCAGCGTATCCAAGGCAATCGCAGGGCTGCTTCCCCGTAGTGCCGACCTAAGAGATAGGGCATCGAGTCGCCGAGCAAGATGGCGACAGCGCACACGAGAGAGATGCTCTGGAATTCGACCTTTCCGCTGTAGAGGAGGAGCCCGCAGCCGATCAAGGTGACCTCTTCAGGTATAGGCAGGCCCATTCCGCAAAGGAGCAGCACCAGGAAAGGCCCCAAGTAGTTGAAGTTCCCGATGAAGGATTCAGCCCACGCAATGAGGTCTCCGCTCTGCGCGGTGAGGATCACTTCTGTGAAGTCCATAGAAAGGGATGCTAACCGAAGGGCCGCGCTTCAAGAGAGGGCGCTTTTGCCCTTAGTTTTTATCTGGGATCTCGACCTCGCCCGAAGCCTTGATCGCTTCAGGGTCACTCTCAAGCTCGTGGGGTCTATGTGGTGAGTAGACCTCTAGCCAGGCAGCTTGTGCGATCTCCTCCGCTCTGGGGTGCCCGAGCTCCTTTGCTCGCTCAAAGTGCTCTGCTGCGTCTCTCCAGGCGCTTTGAGGTCCTCCAGGCCACTCTAAGACCTCTCCCGGAATGGAGGCGACATAGGCCATGACGAGTCCGGCGTGAAAGGCTAGCTCTGCTGGTTCTGCGGCGAGCTCTTCCCCGCGAGAGAGGAGCTCGAGTCCAGCCTCGACCCAAGCCCGGCGAGTCGCCGGTATGGGCTCAAACTCTAGTGAAGCAAAGCGGTGAACTAAGACGCTCGCGAGCCAAGACCAGCCAGCTGTGGCTTCAGGGTTGAGTTCGAGCGCGCTCTCAGCTCTCGCAAGCCCGAGGTCAAGCTGACCCTCATCAAAGGCTGCGTCCGCTCGCGACCACTGAATCGTCGCGATGAAGGAGGCGAAGGGATCCAGCAGACCACGCTGAGCTCGCGGCGGAGTCGGAATCCACGCGAGGCCGACGCAGAGGCTTAACGCTAAGAGCAAACGGTTTCTCTTGCTCGCGAAGATCACTTCCGTGCTCCTCTATTTAAGCCTGCGCATGCGAGGGCGACTCCAAGGGAGATGGCAGCGAGCGCGATGCCGTACGCTTGGAGCGAGGGGGCAGCGGGCGCGTCTCCATTGGCGACATATTCCAACAGCTTCCCCCATTCACCGAGCTCGCCGCCACCGAAGCAGAGCGCGACCGCAGCAGCTAAGAGCAGTCCAGTGCCCGCCGCAGGTCTCATCCATGTGCCGAGGCAAAGAGCCCAGGCGAGCAGCGTGATCGCGATCATGGAGAAGAGGAGCGCGAGGTTGAGAGATGGCTTGAGTCTGCCTTCAGCTGGCCGCCACCACTCTGCGCGCTCGGCTGGAACGATCACGAGAGCGCCCTCACCAAGTCTCTCTAGCTCTAGGCGTAGAGCGCCTTCGCCCGCTGGGATTTGGACTTGGATGGGTCGCTTTGTGGCGACAAGAAGCTCCTCTTCAGTGAACTCTCCTGAGAGGACTCTGCTGAAGCGCATCTTGAGCTTGGCAGAAGGACCACCTGTGGCGATCAGCCCAACAGGCAAACGCAAGGCTGTCGCAGCGCTCTCTCTTGGCGCTTGGACCTCAAATGTGACGACCCCTTCTTGGTCAGAGGGCGACGAGGAGAGCAGAGCTGGACCTGCTGGTTGGAGAGGCTCCTCTTCAGCTCCTCCCGCTCCGAACTCTGCGGCAGTTGCGATCAGAAGGATCCATGCAAAAACAGCGAGAGCAGCGCCCAGCCAAGAGGAAGAGACGATCGTGAGCCGCGAAGCGGCGCGGCTCATGCACCAGCTTGAATCTGTGCTCAGCAGCCTGTGAGAGAAGCTGACGCTACGCTCGATGAGCAGAGGTGCTCCGACCAAGAGGCCTGTCACCCAGATCCTGTATCTCTCAACGCCGGCAGCCTGAGACCATGGATGGAGAGCGCTCTCTGCGCTCGCAGCGTCGCCCCACAGCGTCCAAGCGATCGCTAGAGCGCTCATGAGCCCTGCTGGCCAGAAGATGCGACGAAACGCCAGCCCCGAGAGGGGAGTGCTAATCACTGTGAAGCTGCGCTCCCCGGACGATAGAGATCGGAGAGTTCACGCCCAGTGGCTTGGATAGAGCTCGTCGTGACTCCGGCGCTTTGGAGCCAGGCCTCCAACTCTTTGATGCGGCCTGCTTCGAGCCCGTGCACATTGATGTTCCAGCATCCAGCTAATCCAAGCAGCTCAGCCGGAGGGCCGACTTGTACGAGCTCTCCTCCCACCATGACGGCGAGGCGATCACAGCCGGCGCCGAAGTCTCCTGGGAGGTGGCTTGAGAGGATGACCGTCGTGCCTTCCTCGCGAGCCTCTTTCAAGAGCTCGCGTAAGACCTCATGTCCCTCGGCGTCGAGTCCAGCTGTAGGTTCGTCGAGCAGGATGAGCTTCGGTGAGTGGAGCCATGCTTGCGCTAAGCCAAAGCGCCGCAGCATCCCTCGTGAGAATTTCCCGAGGGAGGTCGTCGCTTCTTTCGTGAGACCTACACGTGCGAGCAGGGCGTCACCTCGCGTGCGTGTGAGTTCACGGTTGAGCCCGGAGAGTGATCCCAAGAGATCTAAGCAAGCGCGGGCTCCTAGCTCTGGTGGGAAGGGAGCGTCTTCAGGTAAGAAACCTATCTCTCTCCGGATCTTTGCGACCGCAGTCGATCCCCCTAGGACCTCCAGTGAGCCGCTGCTCTGGGTCTCTATTCCAGCGAGGAGTCGCATCCAGGTGCTCTTCCCGCTGCCATTAGGTCCCGCTAAACCGATGAGCTCGCCACGAGTGATCTCGATGTCGACGCTTCGAAGAGCTTCGCGCCGACGTAGGCCAAGGCCAACGCGGTAGCTCTTGGCTACCTGGGAGGATCGGATCGCGAAATCCGGCTTTTTTAACTCTGTCATCGTGGTCCACGCTATTGAGGTGACGGTATCTCTGCAAGCACGCCACGGGTCGAGCTAGAATCTAACTCATGTCTTGGCTCGATCGTCTCTTTCGCCGCCGTGAGCTCATTGCGCTCACACTCTACACGGGGCCCAGCTGCAGCCTGTGTGAGCTGGTGAAGGCTGAGCTACACGCGCAGGGCGCTCACCGGCGCTTTGAGTTGCGAGAGGTGGACATCACAACGGATAGAGAGCTCAAGAAGCGCTATGGTCTCTCCATCCCTGTCTTGGAGATCGACGGCGAAGCGCTGCTCTCGGGCAGGATTGAACCTGACGAGCTCCGCCGCGTCCTCAAGGACGCTCTCTCCTGATCATGCCTAAACTCTTCGTACTCTCTGGCCCGGACCTAGGTCAGATTCATTCATTCACTGGAGATGTGCGCCTCGGGCGAGCCTCCAGCTGTGAGGTCGTCGTGAGAGGCTCCTCCATCAGCCGAGCTCACGCAGCGCTCTCTTTAGACGGCGATGCTTGGGTGATCGTCGACTTAGAGAGCAGCAATGGTGTGCACATGGGCAGCATG
>JAPKBY010000222.1 GCA_028823185.1 Planctomycetota bacterium | reverse complement strand
TCACTTTCGTCGTTGTTCTCCTCGCATCAAGCTCCCTCGCGCAGGCCCAGCAAAAGATCACTCCGAAGACGGCTGTGAACTCCGCTCCGAAGGTCTTGGGCTCTAAGGGTGTTAACCCGCAACTACCTAAGACGGCGATCCAAAACCGTAACCTCGGCGCTGGAAGCCAGAACGTAGTGCTAGGTGGCAGCGACTCCTGCTCTGCGCCGCAAGCGGTCGCAGGCCAAGGGGTCTTCCCCTTCAACAACTCTGCTGCGACGACAGGAGCAGAGGGGCAGACAGAGCCGAACTGCTACCAGTTCGGCAGCTCAACCGTCGACAACGATGTCTGGTTCGTCTGGACCGCTGACGCGACAGGCACAGCCCTCATTGAGACCTGCACTGGAACGAGCATGGACTCCAAGCTCGCTGCCTACCCCTCAACAGGCGCTTGCCCGGCCCCTGGCTCCTCGCTCGCCTGTAATGACGACGCCTGTGCATTCCAATCGGCCGTCACCTTCGCTTGCGTCACCGGCACGGACTACCTCATCCAGCTCGGTAATTACCCTGGATCCGCTGGCGGATCAGGAACATTCAGCGCTGCGATCACTGGGCCCGCAAGCAACGATGACTGCGCAACCCCGACCGCGATCGCGGGCCAAGGTCAGTTCCCTTACACCCAGATTGGGGCGACCACTGGCACGGCAGGACAGACCGAATACGCCTGCGTCAACTTCGGCACCTCTGCCGTCGACAATGACGTCTGGTTCGAGTGGACCCCTGACGCGACCGGGACCGCCGTCATTACGAACTGTGGCGCTGCCACCCACGACAGCATGCTCCTCGCTTACCCCTCAACGCCGGGCGCGTGCCCAGGATTGGACACCGCGATCGCATGTAACGATGACGCCTGTGGAGTTCAGTCCACGATCTTCTTCGCATGCGTCCAAGGTCAACCCATGCTGCTTCAGGTCGGATCCTTCGCAGGATCACCCGCAAGCGCGGGCACGATCGACATCTCAATCGGCTCCACATCGACCAATGACGACTGCGCAAACGCAGACATCATCGCCGGCCAAGGCACCTTCAACTGGTCCAACCTAGGTGCCAGCATGGGCGGGGAAGGTCAGAATGAAGCGAGCTGCTATCAGTTCGGCTCCTCAAATATAGAGAACGATGTCTGGTTCAGGTGGACAGCTGACGCGACCGGGACCGCCGTCATCTCCACCTGCGCAGGCGCGAACAACGACACCAAGCTCTCCGCCCACACAGCCCCCGCGGTCGGATCTTGCGTCTCCCCAGGCAGCAGCCTCGCGTGCAACGATGACGCCTGTGGACTTCAATCGACCGTGTCCTTCGCGGTCACCCAAGGTACCGACTATGTCATTCAGCTCGGCAGCTACCCCGGCTCGGCGAGCTTTGGCTTTGGCACCTTCGACATCTTTATCGGTGGTGTCGGCGGCGTCGCTGGAGATGACTGCTCCGTGCCCATCGTCATCGCTGGGCAAGGCAACTTCCCCTTTGACTCAACCTTAGCCACGACAGGGGTAGAGGGTCAGGCAGAGGCCGCGTGCCTCACGCACAATGGCTACGGCCCGGCGATCGCGTACGACCTCTGGTATGAGTGGACCGCAGACGCCACAGGCTATGTGACAGTCTCAACGGTGAACAACACCTCAGTTGATACGAAGATCTCTGCTCACGCTGGAGCCGGTTGCCCGACCTTGGGCTCGTCGATCGTTTGCAATGACGACAACCTGAACACCTTCCAGTCGATGATTCAGTTCGCTGTCACAGCCGGCAACGTATACATGCTCCAGATGGGCTCCTGGCCCAACACGACTGGGGGTGTCGGTGCCTTTGACGTCACCATCAACTCTTCACCGATGGTCGGTGACAACTGTGACAACCCAATCGCGATCTCTGGAAACACCAGCCTCCTCGCCGACACCTCGACAGCGAGCTCGGGCGGCTTCGGACAAGAAGAGGACCTCTGCTCTCACTTTGGGTTCAACGAGTTCAACGTTGACCTCTGGTATGAGTGGACATCTCAGTCCTCCGGACTCGCTCACGTCTTGACCTGCAACACCGCGAGCAACGACAGCAAGCTCGCTGTCTACCCCGGCGGCGTCTGCCCCCTGCCTCAGACCTCGCTCGCTTGCCAAGACGACACCTGCGGCTTCCTAACCGAGGTCACCTTCGACGCCGTCGCGGGCCAAACCTACCTGCTTCAGGTCGGCAACTACTACCTCGCGACCCCGGGCGTCTTCACGCTCGACGTCTACGTTGATAGCACGCTCTCTGCGACCCCCTTCTGCTCCGGAGACGGCTCTGGGACAGCCTGCCCCTGTGGCAACCCTGGCCTCACTGGCCGCGGCTGCGGGAACGGCTCAGATCTCACCGGAGCTGCGCTCACCGTCACAGGATCAGGGAGCCTCGTTAGTGCAGACACCGCCCTAGCAGCAGAAGGCCTCGCACCCTCACAGCCTGGCCTCTACTTCCAAGGCAACAACGCCATCAACTCTGGAGGCGGAATTCAATTTGGCGACGGTCTGCGCTGTGCAGGCGGCGGAGTCATCAGGCTCCAAGTGCGCTTCGCAGACACCACGGGATCCTCTGCCACCACCGCTGACATCGGCGCCGCTGGAGGTGTCGTGCCTGGCGATGTGAAACGCTATCAGATCTGGTACCGAGACCCCCAGGGCTCACCCTGTGGCGCTCAATTCAACCTCTCCAATGGAATGGAGATCGTCTGGTCAGCGTAGAGCTCCAGCACAATACAAGGAGAGCCCTGTGACGCGCGTCGTCACAGGGCTCTCCTTTTAATTGGCCTTGAAGTGCGCCGGCTCTAATGGCGGAAGTGGCGCTGGCCAGTGAAGACCATCGTCGCGCCGAGACGATCACACGCCGCGACGACCTCGTCGTCGCGCCTGCTGCCGCCTGGCTGGAGGATCGCAGTCGCCCCGGCCTCGATGGCCGCTTCGACGCCGTCAGCGAATGGGAAGAAGGCGTCGGAGGCGAGCACGCATCCCTGTGCTTCGTCCCCAGCCTTGCGCGCCGCGAGGTGCACTGAATCGACACGGCTCATCTGCCCGGCGCCGACACCCATGACCTTTGTTCCCTTGCAGAAGATGATCGAGTTGGACTTCACATGCTTGCCGACCTTCTCGGCGAAGCGCAGCGAGGCCTCCTCTTCCGTTGTCGGCTTCTTCTCTGTCGCGACCGTCCACTCCCCTGAGATCGCGAGGTCGCGGTCTTGCAGGAGGAAGCCGCCAGCGAGCTTCTTGAACTCAATGTCAGCGTCGGAGCGGGTCTCCGGGCCAAAGGGCCCGCACGCCAGCAAGCGCACGTTCTTACCCCACTTAGGCTTGGTCGTGAGCAGCTCGAAGGCGTCCTCGTCAAAGGAGGGCGCGATGATCGCCTCCACGAAGCGATTTCCGTCCACGAGGAAGGCCGCTGAGGCCAAGTCGACCGGGCGCGTGAAGGCCAACACTGACCCAAAGGCTGAGGTCGGGTCTCCGGCCCATGCCGCCTCAAGCGCCTCTACGACCGTGTCTGCCACCGCTGCACCGCAAGGGTTGTTGTGCTTGGTGACGGCGACAAAGACCTCGCTGAACTCCTTCGCGAGGTTGTGAGCCGCGTCGATGTCGACGAGGTTGTTGTAGCTGAGCGCTTTTCCATTCAACACCTCTGCGGTCGCGACGCTCGGCTCTCCGGTCTGAGTCGAAGTGTAGAAGGCCGCGGTCTGGTGAGGGTTCTCGCCATAGCGCAGCTCCATCTGCTTCACGCCAGCCGTCGCATAGCTGTCAGGCCAACGCGACTCCGTCTTCTCGTCTGCGACCTCTTGTCCGTGCAGCCACGCAGAGATGGCCGTGTCATATCTCGCCGTCAACGCGAAGGCCTTCGCTGCGAGCTCACGTCTGAACTCTTCTGTCATGCCACCACTCGAAGACTGCATCTCTTCGATCGCGCGGCCATAGTCAGAGGGGTCTGTGAGGATCGCGACGTGTCGATGATTCTTCGCCGCAGAGCGGACCATGCTCGGCCCGCCGATGTCGATCTGCTCAACAGCCTCTGCACGCAAGACGCCCTCCTTCGCGACGGTCGACTCAAAGGGATAGAGGTTCACCACGACGAGGTCGATGCCGCCGATGCCGTGAGCCTCCATCGCTTCGACGTGCGTCG
>JAPKBY010000221.1 GCA_028823185.1 Planctomycetota bacterium | reverse complement strand
CCATCACCGTGAACATTGAGCGGCGCTCCCTTAAGAGCGGCCTCAACAAAGCGCGGCAATACAAAGCCAGCGGCCGAGTCTTGCCCCGGACCGACCACGTTGAAGAATCGAAGGTGCACGGGACCAGCTCCTCGAGGCCAGAGCTCTCGAGCAGCATCAAGCGCACGTTCAGCACGCACCTTGCTCGCAGCATAAGCCCAACGACCGCGCCCATTCACTGAGCGCAACGCCGAGCACTCATCGAGAGCCGCGCTCGAGTCGCCATAGACTTCTGAGGAAGACGCGGCGAAGAGCCGCGGACGCTCAGCGCTGGGGAGGACTCTCAGCGCCTTCAATAAGCCTGTAGCGACATCCTCATTCACTCGACGCGCTCCCTCTGGATCTGCCAACACGGTGCGTACGCCGACGCGGGCAGCGAGGTGAAAGATCACGTCAAAGGGGCCCTCCCTTAAGAGGACCTCTGCCACCGCGTCTTCGCAGCTCACATCGAGGGAGTGCAGGTTCACACCGAGGCCCAGAAGCCGCTCCGCTCGCCCGCTCGAGAGGTCATCGAGGACATGGATCTCTGCCCCTTGCGACGCCATCCGCGCGCAGAGGGCGCTGCCGACGAAGCCTGCTCCTCCTGTGATCAGGACTCGGCCAGCAGCCGAGGGCTCAAAGAGCGGGTCTGTGTGCTCAGGAATTGCGCTCATTCGAAGTATGGGACGATCACCGAGTGCGGCTCTTCCCACGTAGCAGAAGTCTACGCCTCCGCCAGCAGCCGCTCCAGCGGCGCGATCACTTCAATACCGAAGAAGGATCAGGTGATAGGCGAAGAGCAGCGTATAGGCCACGCCAGAGATCCAAATCCCAAAACGAGCTGCTGCGAAGTTCTTATGCATCAAGAGCACCATGAGAGCCATAGAGATCAAAGCGCATTTGATCGAGACGAAGCCAAAATGACCTGCCCGAAGCAGCTCCTCCGCGATCGGGTTCAGTTCGATGCCCCCCGCCTGAAGATGGTGCAAGGTGAAGAAGCTGTCAGCGACGTTTGCGATAGCCACCCAAGCCAAAATGAACACCAAGGGCCTGTCATAGCGGTCAACAAAGGAGCCCTCACGCTCTTCCTCCCTGCGGGGCCCTCTGCGCCGTCCGCCAAAGAGCGAGTAACGAGAGATACGCGGAGTAGAGCTACGACGCCGGTCACCCGGGTCTCGGCGTTCACTATCTGAGGGCTGGGCAGGAGTCAAAAACATGGAGTTGGTGAGTCAATAGCCCCCCCCATCTCGCAGACAGGAGGTGCTAGTCACCTTTCGACTTTATCGGTCGTCCATCTGGAGTCGGACTCAACCAAAGATCTTTACGTAGCTCCTCGATCAAGCTCGTGGCATAAGCTCCCGCTGGTAGGAAGAACTGGAGCCTCGCGCCCCCCTCCTCTAGATCAAATTGAAGCTCAGAGACTGGCACCCGAAGCGGACGCCTAGCTCCAGCAAGGTCTGGGACGGGGCGCTCCCCTTTCAGGTCCTTGAGGACGATTTGCTCCCGCGCCATCTGGGCCGCCTCTTCCGCGAGCTGCTCGCCATTCCCCATCAAGAGCTTGTGCCCATAGAGCGGACCGCTCGATGAGACCTCCATCTTCTTCACTCGCGCCTCAAGCTCTGGGTCATCGGCCTCAGCGATAAAGCATGCGCCGCTGTCGTGCTTCCAAACGACATCACCCGTTCGCACCGAGTCATACCCAGCCAATCTCTGGCCGAGGATCTCATTGAAGAGCAGGGCCTGATAGGAAGAGAGATGAAGAGAGCGCAGCGGCAGACTGATCGCGCGAGCAGCCGACTCCCAATCCAGAGGTCTCCTGGCCAGTTGACGTGCGATATCTGCGAGATCAGGGTCGAGATCCCGCGCAAAGCTCGCGCAGCTCTTATGCGAAGGACGCGTAGCTTCCACGACGCGCTTCTCTAGCTCTCGAGTGACCTCGGTGTGTGGCGCATGCACGGGTGAGCAGAGCGCCTTGATGTAGGCGGGAAAATCCCTAGCCAGCAGCAATCGACCGAGCTCATGCCCGCGCCCAGCGAAGCCAAAGCGCTGTGGGCCAAACCAGTTAGGCAGGCCACGGCTTGAGATGACCTCGAGAACCCTTCGAGCTGTCTCCTCTGCGTCCAGAGGAAAGCGTCTCAAGAAGAGGTTGAAGCGGTTGCCGGCGAGCCCTCCAAGGCGGAGCCGCCGCGTGGCCTTCTCAGCAGCGAGCACGCGCACATGCCCGAGCTCTGCACCGATCGCAGAGATCGGCTCGATGCCTGGCGCTGAGATCCACTGACGAGCGACGGCACGCGCGTCTTTGCGCCCGGCGAAGCCCATATCTCGTGGATTCAAATTCAGTCGACGCGCGAGGCGACGAATCGCCTCAGAGGTCGAGACCCCTCGCTTCTCCACCAGGATCCAGCAGTGCTCACCTTCCCCCTCTGGCTTCCTGCGGGGGACCTCTTCCACGATAAAGTCCTCCATCTCCTCACGGAATCCGAAGGGGATGGGGTCTTCACCCGCTGTCGTGTGAACGAATCCGGGGGCCCAGGAGAGGGTTGAGTTGAGTTCTGTCATGGGCTTAGGACCTCAGCGTAAACCGCCAAGGTCTCTTCCACCATACGATCCAGCGTAAAGCGTTCATTTACTATGGCTGGCCCAGCTTCACCCAAGGCATTCCTAAGCTCGTCGTCGCTGAGCATGCGCTCTATTCCAGCGGCCAGCGCAGCGGGGTCAGCGGGTTCTACGAGGAGCCCTGTTTCGCCGTCGGTGACGACCTCGGGGATCGCAGAGACGCGACTCCCCACCACCGGAAGGCCAGTCGCCATGGCCTCAAGGAAGACAAGCCCGAGTCCCTCCCAGAGGGAGCTCATCACGAAAGCGTCGCTAGCAGCCATCAGTCGCGGAACGTCTCGCCGGATGCCACAGAAGACACAATCATCGCCGAGTTCACGCTCCTTGGCCCAGACCTCGGCACGCTCCCGCCCATCACCAAAGGGGTCATCCCCCACCAGGAGCAAGCGCGGCCTAGAGCTGAGCTCGCGACGCGCCCGAGCGAATCCCTCCAGCAAGACATCATGCGCCTTCTGCGGAGCGAACCTCGCCACACAGATCAAGACAGGGTCATCTGCCCCAAAGCCAAACTCTTCGCGCACCTCCACTCGATGCTTAGCTCGCGCTGCTCTAGCCTCTTCGAAGGGGCTAGCGTCGATGCCGTAGTAAACGCGCCTCATGCGCTCTGGGTCGACTCGACCATGCTCGATAACGAAGCGCGCCACGTGATCAGAGAGCGCGATAGTGCGCACAGGGAAGTTCCCCAAGACGCCGTGAATGCTCGCCACCCAGGGCTTGAGGAGGGCGCGCTCGTCATTGTGTTTCCCGGAGACCAAGCGACCGGCGCAGCCACTCAGCTTGGCGCATATCGCGGTCAGCGCGTCCGCTTTCAGGAGATGAGAGTGGATGAGCTCAGCCTTGCGAAGCTCTCTTAGGAGCGACACGGGACCGCATCGACCGACAGGCTCAGCGCCAGCGGCGGAGAAGTCTGGAGCTAAGCGTCCATCCCCCTTCAACCAAGCGATCCGCACCTCGTGCCCACGGGCGCACTGTCCACGCACCTGCTGCAGGAGATGCATCTCTGCTCCCCCGACATCCAGGGTGGTGATGACGTGCAATATTCGCATAAAGGACTAGCGCGCAGAGCGCCCGCTCACAGGAGCTCAGCGTAGACCGCTTCTAGTTCGTCCATCATGCGTTCCACAGCGTGATGATCCAGCACCCACTGACGAGCTCTCGAAGAACGTGTCTCTCGCTCCGCCTCTCCAGCAGCCACAGCTGCTCCTAGAGCCCTCCCGACAGCCTCCGCCGTAAATGACTGGGCGGTCCACCCGCGCTCCTCTCCAGCGAGAAATTCACGCGCGCCATCCACCGGAGTCCCGACGATTGGGAGTCCTGATGCAGCCGCCTCAAGGAGCACATATGGCATCCCCTCCCAGCGGGAGGGCAAAAGCAGCAGGTCAGCCGCCCTCATGAGGGCCGGAACATCATCCCTATGACCCAAGAAGAAGACTCGATCAAGGACTCCGAGCGCAGCAGCTTGACTCATGAGTGAGGTGCGCTCTCCACCCTCTCCAGCGAGCCATAGCTCCACGCTCTCACATCCAGGCGCCGTCAGAGCATCCAAGGCGATGTCCTG
>JAPKBY010000220.1 GCA_028823185.1 Planctomycetota bacterium | reverse complement strand
TGGAGGCCTTTCGTGATCGAACGATCAAGATCGACATTCCCTATAACCTCGCAGCGCGAGATGAGGTTCGAATCTACGAGCGTCAGTTCTCTCGTTGTGGGAGCACGGGAAGGTCTGTCGCCCCGCACACCTTTGAGATAGCTGCGCTCTGGGCCACCTTGACGCGCATTGAAGACCCGACCCACCCGACCTTAAATCTGCTGCAGAAGGCACGCCTCTATGACGGTCAGCGGGTGAATGGCTTCAATGCCGAGCAAGTCGTTGATCTGCGCAGCAACGCTCCTAGAGAGGGGATGGACGGGATCAGTCCGCGCTATGTGCAAGACAGCATCGCCAGTTGCCTCGTCTCAGACAGCTCAACGATCGGGCCGGTTGAGGTCTTGGACGCCTTAGAGGCTGGCCTCGGACATCACAGCTTGATCTCCAATGAAGACGTTCGAAAGCGCTATGCACATCTCATCTCGCTCGCACGTGAAGAGTACGAGGAGATCATCAAGAGAGAGGTCAAGGCGGCGATCTGCTCTGATGATGACGCTATCGATCGCCTCTGTGGCAAATACGTCGACAACATCAAGGCCTATGTGACACGTGAGAAGGTCGTGGGGACAGATGGGATCGCTATTGACCCGAACGAGCGCTTGATGCGCTCGGTTGAAGAGAAGATCGATATCCCGGAAGGTCGTAAGGATGACTTCCGACACGAGCTCATGAACTATGTCGCCTCGGTTCACCTTGAAGGTGCGATCTTTGACTATCGCGAGAATGATCGCCTTCGGCGTGCCCTCGAGCTCAAGGTCTTTGAGGACAGTCGTGACTCTATTCAACTGACCAGCCTCGTCTCGACCGTGGTTGACCCCGAGTCATTGGAGAAGATCGCGCTCATTAGAGATCGCCTGTCCTGTGCGTTTGGCTATGACGAGCTCTCGGCTGACTCCGTGCTTCAATATGTGGCCAACCTCTTCGCGAGAGGAGAGGCCCGTGAAGATCACGGCGATGAGGCTCAGGCAGCCTAATTCGGATGTTTAGGATTGAGAGAGATCGCGCGCGCTTTCGAGAGATTGTTCGTGGACGCCTGAGGAGAGATCTGAGGAAGTTCCTCTCTTCGTCTGAGCTCTTAGGCCGGAGAGGAGAAGAGACCATCTCTGTGCCGGTCACACAGATTGAGACACCTCGATTTAAGTATGGGACGAACTCTGATGGTGGAGTCGGCCAAGGCCCTGGAGCTGAGGGCGATGAGCTGCAAGGCGATGAGTCTGACGGTGAGAGCGCTGGTCGTGCGGGCGAGCAAGAGGGAGAGCACATCCTTGAGGTCGATGTTGATCTGGCTGAGCTCGCTGAGATGCTGGGAGAGGAGCTGGAGCTCCCTAATATCGAGTCGCGAGGAGACCGCATGCTCTCCGTGAAAGGCGGCAGCTACTCTGGGATCCGATCGGTGGGTCCCAAGTCGTTGCGTCACTTTCGAAGAACATACAAGCAGGCGCTAAAGCGCACGATCGCTGCTGGAGAATGGAATCCTGATCACCCCGAGGTGACGCCGACTCGAGAAGATGAGCGAATAAGGTGCCTGAAGGAGCAGCCCAAGCCTGAATCCTCAGCTGTCGTCTTTCACATCATGGACGTCTCTGGCTCGATGGGCAGAGAGCAGAAGGAGATCGTCCGCATCAAGGCCTTCTGGATAGACACTTGGCTTCGCAAGCAATATGACAACCTCGAAGTAATCTATATCGTTCATGATGCGGTCGCGAAGATCGTGGATCAGGAGACCTTCTTCCACCTCCGTGAGTCGGGAGGCACAAAGATCTCCGCTGCTTACGACACATGCCTCACGGAGATTTTAGAGCGCTATCGACCTGAGGATTGGAACATCTACCCGTTCCATTACTCTGATGGGGACAACTGGTCAGCGCGCGACACAGAGCGTTGCATCGCCGTGTTGAGGGATGAGATCCTCCCGAGGGTCAATCAGTTTTGCTATGGGCAAGTGAAGAGCGCCTATGGCTCTGGGCAATTCAAGAAGGACCTCGACACTGCCTTGAGTGATGAAGAGGGGCTCGTCACATGCGCTGTGGATGATCGCGAGGGAATTCCTGACGCGATCCGCGCTTTCTTAGGAAAGGGGCGCTGAGAGATGAGCCAGTCTTCACCGATCGACCCGAGCCTGAGGCCGTGGGCCGTGCGCATTGAAGCGCTCGCTCGCTCCGCAGGTCTCGACTTTCACGACATCGTCTTTGAGATGGTGGATCCCTGGCAGGTGAACGCCTTGGCCGCTTATGGCGGGTTCCCAGTGCGGTATCCCTCATGGCGCTTTGGGATGGAATTTGAACGCATGGAGAAGGGGCGCCAGTGGGGGCTCTCGAAGATCTATGAGCTGGTGATCAACAATGACCCGACCTATGCCTATCTCGTGCGCTCGAACTCTTTGATGGAGCAGAAGCTCGTGATGGCTCATGTCTGCGGTCACGCTGATTTCTTTAAGCACAACCGCTGGTTCAAACCAACAGATCGACACATGCTCGAGAGGATGGCTCAGCACGGCAGCAGGGTCCGGCGCTTCGTCGACTCCTATGGGCAAGATGCTGTGGACCAATTCCTCGATCAGGCCCTCTCTGTCGATAATTTGATCGACCCCTTCCTCCCTGCGCGTGAGCTCGCTCGTGCTGAACAGGGCTGCGAGCGGAGAGTCGACGAGCCTCTCTCTAGCCTAGAAGTCCATCGCAAGAGAGGTGGGAGTGAGCTGCCCACCTATGACATCATGGGGCACTTGGCAGAGCACGCTCCGCTCGAAGCTTGGCAACGCGAGCTCTTAGGGATCGTCCGTGCTGAGGCCTATTACTTCATGCCGCAGCGCATGACGAAGATCATGAATGAGGGCTGGGCCACATTCTGGCACAGCAAGATGCTGACGCAGGGCCTCTTAGATGCGACAGAGATCGTCGACTTCGCAGACTGCCACAGCGGGGCGACCGCCTCAGCTCCCGGGCAATTGAATCCTTATAAGCTTGGGATCGACCTCTTTCGTTACGCAGAAGAGAAAGGCTTAGATATCTTCCAATTGCGAAAGATCCACAATGACACGAGCTTCATCGACGCGTTGGTGGACGAAGAGTTCGCCTCGCGATCTTCGCTCTTTGTCTATGACAGAAACGCCAAGAGCGGCGCGCTTGAGGTGAGTGATCGTGGTTGGGAGAACGTCAAAGAGCGCTTATTGCAGGGGCTCGCGTGGGGAGGTTCACCGCGCATTGAGCTCCTCGACGATGACCATGAAGGACGCGGAGAGCTGCTCCTGAGGCACCACTTCGAGGGGCGCGAGCTCGACCTCTCGGCAGCAGGAGGAGTCCTGCGGCAGCTGAATCGACTGTGGCGACGTCCTGTGCATCTCCTGACGACAGAGAACGGGATCTCTCGACTCGTGACCAGTGATGGTGACGAGCTGCGCTCAGTAGAGGTGAAGACTGACGGCTCCTCACTGGCCGCTTGAGCTGACTCTAGCGTTCAGGCTTGAGTCGACATCATCGCTAGGCGAGACTGCTTGGGTGTCGAGAGCTGGGCTCTCACACGAGCACTCTTATGGCATTAGTACACGAGCTCTCATGGTCAGCCTCTCGCGCATCCACCTTTCACGCATGTAAGCGCAGATATTATCTGCAGTACTATCTCGCTTGGATGGGTTGGGATCGCAACGCCTCTGACGAGCGCAAGCGCGCCTACATGCTCAAGAAGATGACGAGCATGCCGATGCTGGCCGGTGACGCGCTCCACCGCGCGCTAGAGGAGTGGTTTCAGGCCAGAGAGTCTGGGCGGGAGTTCACCCCAGAGGAGGTCGAGCAGTCCGCGCTCGCGATCTTGCGGCATGGCTATAAGGACTCGCGCGATGGGAACTGGCGGCGCAAGTCAAAGCTCGTGCATCTCACCGAACACCACTATGAAGACAGCCGCGTCGACGAGGCGAGCGGCGCCGCGGGTGAGTATGGGAAGCGCTATGTAGACCGCATCAAGAGCGCGGTCTCGATGTTCTTTGACTCTGATGAGCTCGCAGAGGTGAGAGCGGTCGCTCCCAAGGACTACCTCGCCTTTGAGGCGATGGACACCTTCACGCTCTTCGACACGAAGATCTTCGCTGTGCCTGACCTGGCTTATCGTCGCGGCGATGAGGTCGTGATCTACGACTGGAAGACGGGCAAGCCGCGCGAGGC
>JAPKBY010000219.1 GCA_028823185.1 Planctomycetota bacterium | reverse complement strand
CCGCTCCGGTGCGCTTGGAGGTCATGTATGACCATCCCGTCGATTCCGATGCCAAGCACGAGGAAGGAGGTGCGTTCGATCTCGTCTGAGCCGATCACGCGAGCGACATCAAGGCTCATCGTGTGGCCTTCTTGGATCGCCTTCACGAGCTCCCGCGGTGTGCGCGCGAGGCCGATGTCTTTGCTGAGGACATTGGCGGTTCCGGTGGGGAACGGAGCCACAGGGAAGCTGGGGGTCTCACGCAAGCCCGATAAGACCTCTGCGAGGGTCCCATCTCCACCTACGGAGACGCAGAGATCATGCAGCGCATCACGCTCTCTGACGAAGCTGGAGATGTCGCCAGGGGCTTCACTGAATCGAAGCTCTGTCTCAAAACCTGCCTCGCTGAGTTCGGTGCAGAGCTCTTCAGCGAGACGCTTCGCGTGCCCCTTACCTGCGATGGGGTTGGCGACGACGAGCGCGCTCTTCCAGGCGCTCTGCGGAGTAGATTTGGGGGCAGTCACGAGCTGAGAGGATAACGCATCCTCCTTCTGTCTTGACTCGCGAGCGCTGCTGGGTGATAGGGAAGCCTTGAAGATTGCAGAGAACAGCTCGCAGAGGGTGCTCGTGTTAGGGGCTGGTGGTTTTTTGGGCCGACACCTCGTCGAGCTCCTTGGACCCCGTGCGCTCCCCGTAGTGCGTCCTAGCGCGCAGATCCCGGGTGGCGCGCTCGCCCATGACCTGCGAGAGGAGAGGGGCCTGAGAGCGCTCCTGGAGGACTCAGGGGCGCACCTCGTCATCAATTGCGCTGCTCTGGCATCGCCGGCTCTCTGTGAAGAGCATCGTGGCGCAGCGACAGCGCTGAATGCTGAGCTCCCTAGAGCGCTGGGTGGGTGGAGCGCGGAGTCCGGAGCGCGCGTGATCCACGTCTCGACAGATCTGGTCTTTGGCGCGAGCGCAGCCCCAGCGGGTGGTTTTCTCGAAGAAGATGCGCCCGACCCAGTGAGCTTCTACGGCGAAAGCAAAGCAGAGGGAGAGGTCGCGCTCATGGAGCGAGACCCAGGCGCTCTCGTTGTTCGGCTTCCGCTCCTCTACGGAGATCCGAAGGGGACGGGACGTGGCGCCTCTGAAGCTCTGTTCAGCTCGCTCATTCGGGGTGAGCGTCCGAGCCTATTCACTGATGAGTGGCGTTGTCCGCTGCCGGTGAGCGTCGCTGCTTCGGCCTTGGCTGAGCTGGCTGATGAGCAGCTCAGTGGTGTCTTGCACGTCGCGGGCGCGGAGCGGGTCAACCGCTTTGAGTTGGGCTTAGCCATTCATCTTGAGAGATTTAGGGAGCACGAGAGAGCTCGGCACGAGCTCAGAGCCTGTTTACGCGCAGAGCTAGGGCTCTCTCCAGAGAGGCCTGAGGACACCAGCCTCTGCATCCGCCGTGCAGCGGCGTTATTGGACACCAAGCTCCCGGACTTGGCAGAAGGTGTGCGCTTGGCTGCCTACCCTGCTTGACCTAGCAGCAGGCAAGGGGTGAAGTGTTCCTCTCGTCCGCTCTGATGCACGCCCAGAAAGAAGATGGAACTCCCGACACGCTATACACCTGCTGAGCACGAAGGCTCTATCTACTCCCGCTGGGAGGAGAGCGGCTGCTTTCAACCCAAAGAGGATCCGACCGGGGCGAATCGTCGCTACTGCGTGATGATCCCGCCTCCGAACGTCACTGGTGCGTTGCATATGGGGCACGCGCTCAATGGGACGGTGCAAGACATCTCGGTGCGCTTCCGTCGCATGCGAGGCTTCGAGACCCTGTGGATCCCTGGGACAGATCACGCCGGTATCGCCACGCAGGCGGTGGTAGAGAAGCGCCTCTACGCTGAAGAGGGCAAGACTCGGGAGAGCATGGGCCGAGAGGCTTTCCTCGCTGAGGTCTGGAAGTGGAAGGACGAGTACGAGGCGCGGATCCTGAATCAGATCCGTCGCATAGGTGCGTCTTGCGATTGGACTCGCACCAAGTTCACCATGGAGCCTGCGCTCTCACGCGCGGTCCGTGAATCATTCTGCCGGCTCTATGAACGCGGCCTCATCTATAAGGGCATGCGCCTCGTCAACTGGGACTGTGTGCTGCAGACAGCCATCAGTGACGACGAGATCGAGTACGTCTCTCGTAAGGGCAAGCTCTGGTACTTGAAGTACCCGATCGTCGGTAAAGAGGGAGAGTTCCTCACTGTCGCGACGACTAGGCCCGAGACCATGCTGGGCGACACGGGCGTCGCTGTTCACCCTGATGACCCGCGCTTCGGCTCACTCGTCGGCGGGAAGGTGCTTCTCCCGATCGTGAACAGAGAGATCCCGATCATCGCGGATGAGAGCGTGGACCCCGAGTATGGAACCGGCGCGGTCAAGGTGACCCCTGGACATGACCCCGCTGACTACGAGCGCGGCGCGCGTCACAATCTGCCGATCATCACGATCCTTGAGAAGGACGGGAAGATCAACGAAGAGGGCGGAGAGTTCGCCGGCAAGTCTCGTGAGGAGGCGCGCAAGCTCATCATTGAGCGCTTTGAGGAGCTGGGGCTCCTGGAGAAGATCGAGGACATCCAACACAATGTCTCGCTCAGCGATCGCTCGAAGTCTCCGGTCGAGCCGCTCGTCAGTGAGCAATGGTTCGTGCGCATGTCTGAGCTCGCCGACCCTGCCATCAAGGCGGTGGAGACGGGGCGCCTGAAATTTCACCCAGAGCGTTGGTCAAAGACCTACCTCAGCTGGCTAGAGAAGGTTCAAGATTGGTGTATCTCCCGTCAGCTCTGGTGGGGGCACCGGATCCCTGTCTGGTACGACGAGGACGGGACGCCTTGTGCGAGCCGTGAAGACCTAGAGATCGGCTCTCTTCATCCAGAGACGGGGAAACCCATCGTCTCGCAAGACCCAGATGTGCTCGACACATGGGCCTCCTCTTGGCTCTGGCCCTTCGCGACGCTCGGTTGGCCTGATAAGACCGAAGATCTAGCGCGCTTCTATCCGACGCACTTCCTCTCAACTGCGCAAGAGATCATCTATCTCTGGGTCGCGCGGATGGTGATGGCTGGATATGCCTTCTTGGATCACCTCCCTGAGGAGGAGCGCTGCCCCTTTGAGGTCTGCAACATCCACGCGACCTTGCTCGACGCTAAGGGCAAGCGCATGAGCAAGTCAGCGGGCAATGGCATCGATCCGATCGAGATGATCGATGAGTTCGGCGCTGACGCGGTCCGCCTGAGCTTGATCTTGCTCACTAAGGAGGGACAGGACACGAGGCTCGCTCCGGACAAGATCGATCAAGCTTGGCGCTTTGGAAACAAAGTTTGGAACGCCGCGCGCTTCGTCTTGATGAGCATGGATGGAGAGCGGACAGGCGGGACGTCTGCAGAGGCGGAGCGGCTTGAGGATCGTTGGATCCTCTCGCGCCTCTCGAAGACGATCACGGCGGTCACGGATGATCTCGACGCCTATCGCTTCAACGATGCGGCGATGGAGGTTTACCGATTCGTTTGGAATGACTTCTGCGATTGGTATTTAGAGCTCGTCAAGGCTCGCATGTCTGACGAGAGCTCATCGGGAGCGGCCGCACGCGGGACGCTCGCGCGGGTCTTGCGCGACATCCTCGGCTTGTTGCATCCCTTCACTCCCTACATGACTGAGGTGCTCACGGATGCTTTGGACGAGGCGCTGGGTGCCTCCAGCGAGGGCATGCTCGCGAGCGGTCCTTGGCCAGAGGGCGAAGGGATCGAGGTCGATGACGCAGCAGAGCATGAGATGGGACTCGTGCAGGACGTCGTCCGTGGCGTCAGGCAGATTCGCACGCTCACGCAAGTCGGAGAGCGCACGCCGCTCACGGCGAAGATTCGAACGCGAGGGTGTGAGGAAGATCTGCGTGTGCTCACAGAGCACGGCGAGGCGGTCAGAGCCCTGGGCTTCTTGAGTGAGTGCGAGGTAGGCCTCGAGCTCGCTAGACCAGAGGCCTCCGCTGCTGTGGTCGCAGGTGCTTGCCAGATCTTTGTCTCCTTGGGCGAGGACGTCGATCTTGACGCTCTGAAGGAGCAGCTCGCGCGCCGCGCCGAGAAGCTCGAGGGCGCGATGGCTGGCATTGATAAGAAGCTCGGGAACCAACGCTTCGTCGACAACGCTGATCCTGCGATCGTTGAGGCAGAGCGTGAGCGACGCGCAGAGCTCGTGGTCGAGCTCGAGAGC
>JAPKBY010000218.1 GCA_028823185.1 Planctomycetota bacterium | reverse complement strand
GGTTATGAGCGACGAGGCAGCTACTATATGGGTGCCTTAGAGCTGGGTACTTGGAGCATGGTTGTTCGGGCGAATGGACATGAGAAAGTCGTTAAAGAGGTCGTCTTAGGCTCTGCTTCGAGACGTCAAATCACCGTGAAGATGAAGAAGAAATCATGAGCGGTGGATTCCCTGAGCTGCCTCTCCATCCGGAGGGACGCTCTCCAGAGCTCCCCGTTAGCGAGCGTGGTGCGATCGCTGCGGCTTTGGCTGCGTCTAAGGTCGGACAGGGTGAGCTCGTAGCTGCGGTTGACCTCGGGACCAACACAGCCCTGCTCGTGATCGCGAAAGTAGAGGGCGGAGGGGTCGTGATCGTCGAGGAGCACGGAGCCACGCCGAGGTTGGGCGCGGGTTTGGCGCGGACAGAGATGTTGGAAGACGTCGCGCTCGAGCGGACACTTGAGGTCTTGAGGCACTTCAAGGAGCGAATGGAGATCAACGGAGTCGCGGCTGATCATCGCCGCTTCGTCGGGACGGCAGTCTTGCGCAGAGCGAAGGACGCTCAGCGCTTAATCGAACGCGCGCATGTGGAGCTGGGCATCGTCCTTGAGGTGTTGCCCGAGGAGGAAGAGGCGCGGCTCTCCTACGAAGCCGGGATCGCTAGCGGAGCCTCTGCAGACGCTGTTGTCATCGATGTGGGAGGCGGCAGTACAGAGCTCGCGTGGAGCTCAGGTGAGGGCCGCGCGTCGATCCCCATCGGCGCCGTCGTCTTGACGGAATCTTGGATCGGCCTCGGGGGTGAGGCCCCGCTCTTTGATGGGGGCTGGCCTGGTCTCATCGAGGCTGTGGAGAGCGCTGCCTCGGCGCTGCCGAGCGGCGTCGCCAAAGAGCGAGAGTGCATCCTCGTGGGGGGGGCGGCTGTGAACCTCGCCTGTTTGGATCGCTCTCTTGAGGTCTTCGATGTGCGGCTGGCTGAGGGGTGGGAGCTGGATGTCTCTGCGCTAGAGGAGGCCCGCGATCGACTCTCCTTGATGAAGTTAGAGGATCGCTATGAGCTGCCTGTCGAGCCAGGGCGGGCAGAGATCTTGCCTGCCGGTCTCGCTTGCTTCGCCGGGGTGTTGCGCCGGATAGGCGCTGAGCGTGTACGAGTCACGACACGTGGCTTACGACATAGCCTGGTCGCTGAGTTAGCTCTCAGGGTAGCTGAGGGCTCTTAACCTGCGCTACCGGAGAGGCCGCTCTCTGGGGTGCCCTAGAAAATAAAAAAGGGGCCGACAATCCGAAGATTGCCGACCCGAGGGAGAGAGTGCCTCATATGGTCTTCCCGGGACAGGCGATGCTCGCAGTTCCGCCGTCCACCCATACAAGGCATTTACAACCTACTGCGAAGAAGTGGTGCGGGGCTACACCATTTTCCACTTTTACGTTTATGGAGAGTCGGATCGGTAACAGTATCGAGCGCTGAAGGAGCTCTGCGCCCGCGGATTCTTGTATGGTGTTCTTAAGCGCAACTCAAACAAAGTGCGCCAAGGAAGCTGACCTCAGGAAGTGACGGTCAAGCAGGTCGAGAAGAAGATGAGCGAAGAAATTAAGACACCCCTCGTTGAGCTCTGCCAGGCTCTAGATCATGCGCTGGAGATGGATCCGCGTGGTGGTGCGGTTCCTGGGCTGCTAGAGGCCTATGCTCGCGATCATTCTGACTGGGAGCCCTTTCAGAATTTTGTCGAGGGGCGTTACACCCGGAGCTTGGTTCGCCGCACTGAGAGCTATGAGCTCTTGGTCCTCTCATGGGGAGCCGGCGAAGAGAGCCCAGTCCACAACCACATGGGGCAGCGCTGCTGGATGGCCGTCTTGGACGGGGAGATGGAAGAAGTGCACTTCAGCCGTAAAGAGGGGGGCTCAGGCCCGCTCATTCAGGGGCCGACCAAGCGCTTTATGGAAGGAAATGCGGCGTTTATCAATGACGATATCGCCTTACATCTCGTCCGAGGGGCGGAGGGTAAGGCTGCCGTCAGCCTCCATCTCTACTCCAAACCCTATGACATCTGCCTCATCTACGATCCAGAGACGGGGGCGGAGAGCGCTAGAGTTCTTAAATATGATCGCACCGACGGGGCCCTTGAGGGGGCTCTGGGAGCCCTATCTTAGGTTCTCAAGCCGAGTGTTGCGGTCTCTTGCTTGACCCCACGCGTCGTGCGCCGATAGCATCCCCGGCCCTCGCTTGAGATCGAATTGGTCTCGGGAGAGATTGGCGGTGTAGCTCAGCTGGTTAGAGCGCAGAACTCATAATTCTGAAGTCACTGGTTCAAGTCCAGTCACCGCTACCACTCCCACTCCTGAATGGGAGCTAGTTCGCCCTCCCCCGAAGTGTTCGGAGCGGAGGTCAAATCCCTCAGTGAAGGGTCGACGAACAGGGCTCTTGGGGCCATCTCTCTGCAAATGAGAGCTGCTGTAGTCTTTTTAGGGGGAAGAAGGCAGTTCTTACGGCCATTACGCGATCCCGTCGTATTATTTAGGGGATCACAGAGCCGGTCCCCTCCGTCAATAGAATCATGAATTCCACAACGCGTGCCCACCTTCTCGCTACCGCCCTCATCCTCTCAGCAGCGGCAGGACCGCTCTTGGCGCATGATGATGACCCTAAGCGAATCGGACGAGTAGCTCCGCTTCAGGGCCCGGTCTGGAAGAGGAATGCTTCTGCGACTATCCAGGGCGGCGGAGGAAGCTCTCAGAACGCACTCGGATTCGATTCGGATGGGGTGGAGCTCATGTCCTGGTTGCCACTAAACAACTTTGGAACCGGAGCGAGCACGGGCGCTGATTGTTGGGGGTACACCTCGCCGAGCGGCAGAGAGTACGCGCTCATGACCATGTCGAATGCGATCTCATTCGTAGACATCACGAATCCTAGCGCTCCTTCGATCCTCAACACCTTCAGTGAGCCGACCAGCCTCTGGCACGACGTCAAGACGTATCAGCAGTACGCCTACGCTGTGAACGAGAGCAGCGGTGGAATTCGCACATACAACATGTCCAACATCGACAACGGCTCTGTGAGCTATGTCGGCTCGACGAGTACTGGCGGATCTACAGCCAGCCATAACGTCGCGATCAACACTGACTCAGGGATGCTCTATCGCTGCGGTGGGAGCGGGAATGGTTTGAGAATCTACAGCCTCGCGAATCCTGCCAGTCCGACCTATGTGGGCGCATGGAACACGCGCTATGTGCATGACGCGCAGATCGTGTCCTACACCAGCGGCCCTTACGCTGGGCGTGAGATCGCCTTCTGCTGCAGCGGCTACAACGGCGGCGGCACAGAGACAGGCTTAGATATCTTGGACGTGACGAATCCCAGCAACATCATCGAGATGGACAGGGTCTTCTACTCCAATCCGGCTTACTCCCATCAGGGCTGGCTCTCTGAGGACAAGCAGTTCTTCTACCTCGGCGATGAGCTAGATGAGGAGCCGCTCCCGACGACGACCAAGGTCATCAACGTCTCGAACCTGACCAACTCTTTCGAGCAGACGACCTTCACGAACAACAACTCCGCGATCGGTCACAACCTCTACACGCACAATGGCTACTGCTATCAAGCCAACTACATCAGCGGATTGAGGATCTTTGATCTGAATCAGAGCGCGACGAACCCGCCTGAGGTCGCTTACTTCGACACATCGACGAGCTATAGCAGCGGCTTTCATGGCCTCTGGAATGTGTTCCCCTACTTCGCCAGCGGCACCGTTATCGGGTCTGACCTTGAGGGAGGTCTGTTTGTTTGGCGCTACGCCTTGCCGCCCGTGACCTTTGAGTATCCCAGCGGTCGTCCCGACTACATCGCTCCTGGTGGCCAATCGGTCAATGTCCAGCTCACTGAGACGAGCGTTGGTGCCCTCGCTGCGGGGTCGGAGAAGCTCTTCTACAACGCTGGCTCTGGCTGGAATGAGAGCGCGCTGACGAACCTCAGCGGTGGCGCCTATCAAGCTAACTTCCCGGCCTTGCCTTGCGGTTCATCGGTCGAGTGGTACTTGAGCGTTGAAGATTCAACTGGCGTGGAGTGGACGAACCCTTCCGGGGCGCCCTATTCCGCGACGGTGGCTGAGGGCGTTCAGGTCATCGCATCGAATGACATGGAGTCTGCTGCCGGTTGGACTGGCGGAGCCGCAGGTGACACTGCGACGACGGGGGCTTGGACTCGGGTCAACCCCATCGGAACAGACGC
>JAPKBY010000217.1 GCA_028823185.1 Planctomycetota bacterium | reverse complement strand
AAGACGAAGTCAGCGCGCTCAAGTCTCCCGGAGCCAGCAGCAAAGAGGGCCGCCGCGAGGATGCCGCCGAGCAACAAAGCTGCCGCTGATTGGCGAGTCCGGAGCGAGCGATTGACAGGAGACATGAGCAGGATGCTAACAGGGAGTTGGATCGTCTCAAGTCATTGCTGCGCAAGACTTTGTGCGTTGACCGAAGCGACACATGCCGCTAGGCTGGTCGCCCTTCGCGCTGAGCTTGATCGATGGTTCGATCTGGCCGTCAGCGTTCCTTCACCGCTAGCACCGCCGCGTCATGTACAGAACAGTTTTACGCACTCGCAAGGAGGGACTGCGCGCCCTCCTGCCGACCTTGCTCTTCGCCCTCGCGGCGTGCTCTTCAGAGAACTGGGAGGCTGAGCCTTCAGCTGGATCAACTAGCACGGTGAACGAGGAATCTGTAGTCGAGGTCACCGGGCCTGGCGAGGCAGCTGCCGATGTCTTCCATCCAGACAGGGTGGAAGGGGAAGAGCTCACTCCGCTCTTTGGTGGCAGGGCGATCATTCACCTCGCGTCCATGCCGAAGCACATGAACTATGTGACAGAGAACTCAGCTGTCACGACTCGGATGCTCTACGAGGTCCACGAGACCTTGCTCAAGCAAGACTGGGAGTTTCACGACTTCCGTCCACGCGTCGCCTCCGGCTATCAGGTCGAGGACATGCTCGTCTTGGCAGATGGGGCTGAGGTTCGTTATGCGGGAGCGAAGCCCCTGCGTGTGAGACCTCTCGGCTACACCGAGCCCTTTCAGGGTTATGTGCTCTATGGAGAGATCACAGAGCTCGCAGGTGGAGCGTATCGAGTCGATCCACAGAGCGCTGGCGGCAGCGCGATGGCGGCCATGGTTGAGGTCTCAGCAGCGGATTGCCTCAGCATCGAGCGAGGCTGCGCGCTGACTTTTAAGCTTCGAGATGATGTCGTCTGGCATGGCGCTGAGGGTGAGGCCAACGGCGAGGCCTACTCCATCAAAGGAGAGAAGCTCGACGCCGGTGATGTGCACTTCTCTTGGGATCTTTACTCGAACGCAGAGGTTGACTGTGATGAGAAGCGCTTCCAATTCGAGAAGATCTCGGACTGCGAGATCATCGATGATCTGACGCTCCGCTTCTTTTACCAAGAGCAGCACTTCCAAACCGTGGAGACGATCGGCACCAGCCTCACGCTCCTCCCGTCTCATATCTACAACCTCAAGGATCCTCAGAGCCCTTGGCATGACGCGAACGCCAGCGATTCACAGCAGGCCAATCACATCAATGAGAACCCACACAATCAGCTCTGGGTCGGCGTCGGGCCTTATCGCGTCGTGGAGTGGAATCAGCAATTCATCGAGGCTGTGCGCTTTGAGGAGTACTTTGATCAAGAGAACGGCGGCTATCTAGACACGATCCGTTGGCGTTATATCGGCGATGACAACACGGCTTGGCAGGGGCTGATGAACGGCGAGCTCGATTACTTCGAGCGGGTCAAATCCACGGACTACTTCGGCGCTGCGACAGAGCAGGAAGAGTTCACGAGCCAGTTTTACAAGGGCTATAAATACCTCGGTACCTACGGGTACACGGGCTGGAACAGCCACAGGTCCTACCTCTCCGATAAGCGAGTGCGTCAGGCCTTGGCTTATGCCTTCCCGGCTGAAGAGTACCTCGTCACGAACTATAAGAACCTCGCGCGGCGCGTGAGCGGTCCGTCTCCATACAGCTCGGCTGCTTATGATCACTCGCTCGAGCCCTATCCTTATGACTTGGACAAGGCGCGGCAGCTCTTAGAAGAGGCCGGTTATTACGACACGGACGGCAATCAGATCGTCGATAAGGACGGGCGAGATCTTGTGATTGAGTTCATGATGCCTTCGGGGAACGACGCCTCTAAGAACTTGGGGCTCGTGATGCAGGAGAACTTCGCGCAGGTCGGAGTGAAGGTCGAGTTCGCAGCCTTGGAGTGGGCGACCTTCCTTGATCGCATGAAGAAGCGCGAGTTTGACGGCTGCAACCTGGCCTGGGTCCCGACCCTTGAGAGCGATCCGGAGCAGCTCTGGCACAGCAAGTGGGGAGCCCCAGAGATTGAAGGCTCGAACAATGCAGGTATCCAAGAGCCCGAGCTCGACGCATTGATCTTGGCTGGCCAGCGCGAGATCGACTTTGAGAAGCGACAGGAGATTTGGAAGGCGATTCACGGCTACCTCTACGACTGGCAGCCCTATCTCTTTGGTTTCAACGTCCCGAGCAAGTTCGCCATCTCGAAGAAGCTGCGCGGCTTTCAAGCCTTCGCTATCGACCCGGGCTACTCGCTCAGGCGTTGGTATTATGTTGACCCGAACGAGCCTGGTACGCGGGCTAGTCGCTGAGTCCAAGAGAACGAAGAGCACTCAGCCTCACCACACTCGTGTTTAGCTTCATCATTAGGCGACTCTTGCTGATGATCCCGACGACTATCGGGGTCGCGCTGGTCGTCTTTGGAATCTACCACGCCGCGCCCGGAGATCCGGCGACGGTGATGATGGGGATCGGCTCTGGCGGCAACATGTCTCAGGGCTCCGATACGGCGGCTCGAGCGGAGGCCTTCAAGCGTGATTTCGGTCTAGATCGAGCGCTTCCAGTTCAGTTCCTCAACTACATCGGCCCCTTCAATCTGCTGCGCGATGGACACTCTTGGTTTAGCTCTCCTTATGGCGAACGAGCTGTAGAGGTCATTCAAGCTGCGAATGGAGAGGAGGTCATCACTGGATCGCCACGTGAAATCGCTCATCTCCCCTCCGTTTCAAATGAGGAGCGGGCGGTGCTTGAGGGAGCGACGGCCGCTCTGCTTGCGGGGGGGCCTGACTCTGTGGGCGGGCTCGCGACCTTGCGGGCGAGCGGCGCTGAGGCTTATCCGCCGCTCCTCTCCGCGCTCAACAAACGAACGCGCGCGATGGGCGCGACTGTTGATGCCGAGGTGTCTCGCTTGGTCGCGGCCCTAGCGGAGATCTCAGGAGTTCAAATCCAAGCTGTCGAAGGCTTGGTCGCTGGCAACCCGCGCGAGGGGATCGCCCGTCAATGGTTCGGCTGGTATTACTCAGACGGTGGGGGTGACCGGGTGCAGAACTCAGGCGAACGCTCCTGGGGTGGGCTCCTCGCCCTTGATCTCGGCAAAGAGATGCAGACCAAGGAATCTGTGGCTGAAGAGCTCGGCGAGCGCCTCAAGGTGACGGTGCCGCTCTCGCTCATCGCCGTGCTGCTCTCCTATCTGATCGCGATCCCGCTCGGGATCTTCAGCGTACGCAGGCAAGGCACGAGGATCGACGGAGCTACGACCGTAGTGCTCTTTGTCCTCTATTCGATCCCGACCTTCTGGTTCGGGCTGATGTTGATCTTGGCCTTTGGGAAGACGGGCTTCGATCTGCTCCCGGTGTTGGGTTTGCACGACAAGGACGCGGACACATTCACGACAGGGGGATATCTCTGGGATGTCATCCTGCACATCATCTTGCCTGTCGCGACCATGACCTATGGGAGCCTGGCTTACCTCTCGCGTCAGATGCGAGCGGGGATGTTGGATGTGATTCGTCAAGACTACATCAGGACGGCACGTGCGAAGGGGCTCTCTGAGAACGTCGTCATCTACAAACACGCGCTGCGGAACTCGATGATCCCGGTCATCACCCTCTTGGCCTCTATCCTCCCAATCCTGATCGGAGGCTCAGTGATCGTTGAGACGGTCTTCGACATCCCCGGCATGGGCAAGTACGCCTTCGAAGGGCTGCTGCGACGTGACTTCTACATTGTGATGGCCACGACGGTCTTTGTCGGCGTCATGACCCAGTTCGGAATCCTCCTCTCGGATATCACCTATTCACTCGTCGATCCCAGGATCCGCCAAAGTTGAGCGCCATGACGAATGAAGTGATGAAGATGAGCGAGACAGAGGAGCCCGTGACGTATTCGAAGGACTATTTGGATCTCGTCCTAGAGCAGCTCGCGAAGCGACGCCTCTTCAGGGGCGGGATGGCTGTCTTGGCTCTGCTCTATGGCCTAGCGATCTTCGCGCCGCTGATCGGTAACGATCGACCCGTGAAGCTCGTCGCCATTGACTATGGAGCTTATGAGAGAGCAGTTCAGGGGACAGCGCGTCTCTCTACGATCGCTTTGGATCGCCTGAACAGCACGGGTGACGATCTACCTGAGCGCGCTCGACTCGCTGAGCGTGA
>JAPKBY010000216.1 GCA_028823185.1 Planctomycetota bacterium | reverse complement strand
TGGAACCGCGGCAACTATGGAGATGATTGGGAGCGTGTCCATCAGCTGCTCGCGGGCGCTGGAAATGTACGCGCCGTCTTCGCTGGCCACGTGCACAGGATGCAGTACGCCGGGCCACGCGACGGGATCGAGTACTTCACCCTCGCGACGACTGGCGGAAACCAGAACGGAGCTGCCCCAGAAGGTGGCTGGCTGCACCACTACGAGCTCATCACGGTCCGAGGCAAAGAGATCGATGTCGTCTCTTTCCCTGTCGGCTCAGCGGATGACCCACGCGCCATAACGCACCAGGTCTCGCAGGACACAGCCTGGCTCGCCAAGCACCTCAAGCCCGCGATGCAGAGCGACCTCACAGCTGACGTTGAAGGCGGCGTCCTCGGCACAGTCACTCTGAAGATCAGGAACCCCGTCAAGCAGCCCGTAGAGTTCTCGCTGACGCCCCTCTCAGATGACCTCTTCTGGAGCTTCTCTCCCGATCACTGGCATGGAGTGCTCGAAGCTGGCGAAGAGACCAGCATAGAGCTCCAGCTTGAGCGCCAAGGAGCAGGCCTGAACGCCAACTTCCGTCTCCCCAGCATCGAAGTCGCAGCTGACTACCTCACAGAGACGAGGAGGCTCTCAGTGCCGACTCAGGCCTTTGAGATCCCCATCTCTTTGGGGCAATGGTCAGCGCCGCCCCGACCTCAACGCGAGCATGTCCTCACCCTGGATGGCCGCTCTGCCGCGGCCGTCGAGTCAGCACAGATCACGTTGAAGCAAGGCGCCTTCACGCTAGAGGCTTGGGTCCTTGGCAGCACCTTTGGAGGACGACGAGGGCTCATCAACAAGACTGAGGTCTCTGAATACGGCCTCTTCGCATCAGATGGCTCCCCTGAATTCCTCGTCTTCCTAGACGGCGCGTATGTAACAGCCTCTGCTGGTGAAGCGCTCTTGAACCCAGGAGAGTGGCACCATGTGGCTGGCGTCTTCGATGGCGGAGAGCTGCGCCTTTATGTCGACGGCTCATTGAAGGCCCGCACGACCGGCTCTGGCACACGCAAGCTGAACACTCTCCCGCTCATGATCGGAGCCGATGTCAACGGGCAAGGAGATCCGACGAGCCAACACTCCGGGAGCATAGATGAGGTCCGCCTCAGTCAGAGCGCGCGCTACCAAGGAGAGAGCTTTGAACCTGAGCGCAGACACATAGTGGACGAAGACACGCTGCTCCTCTTGCACGCTGACGCCGCGCTCGGGCCTTGGCTTCACGACTCCTCTGCTCGAGGAGCTCACCCGAGGCTCATCGGAACAGCTCGGGTCAGCCCGATCTCCCCGCGTTAGTCGACGAGCTCGACGAGCTCAAGCCGAGGCCCTGGTCGGTCGACGGCCCACAGGGTTCGAGCCGCGTGATGAAGCTCGTGAGGGAGGCGCGCCTCGCCAGGTGCGCAGCCTTCACGCCAAGGGCCAAGCGTCCAGAGCGAGCGAGTCTCACCCAGCTCTCCCACGAGGAGGTTAGAGGAGCCATCACCACTGATGCGATCCACCAGCAACACATGTGTCACGCCGAGCTCACGCAAGAGCTCAGCGGGCCCCGCTGCGCGGTCGACGAGCTGCTCTCGCACATGAAGTTCTGCGCCGCGCTCATCAAAATCAAAGAGCTCTTCCACGGCCAAAGCTGCTGTCCCCTGCGGGCCGATGCCCTGCTCCAACTGCTTAGCACGCCAGAGTTCGCGGGTTCGCAAGCCCTCCTCGCGTTCAGCGCGAAGTCCCCTCAAGAGTTCGAGAGAGGCGGCGTCTAAGTCTACGGCGGGACCATAGCGATCGATCGCCACCAGCGACCCCTTAGGAAGCGCAGCGAGCAGCTCCTCAGCTTCAACCCGAACATCGGAGGCATTCAAGACTTGCCCGAAGCGAACACCTTGAATGAGCGGGAGCACGAGCAAACAGAGGGCGCCCCGGCCTACTAGTCCGCGGCCCAAGCTCTTGTCGAAGAAGCTTCCGGCCAACAAAGCCAACAAGATGGTGAGCGGCGAGAGATATCGAACGTGATCGTTCTGCTGAGTGAGGAAGAAGCCGCCCCAGAGCCCCGCGAAACAAAGCGCCGGCCTCATGCTAGGTCGTCGCCAGGCAGTCGCTGCCCCTGCGAGGCCCAACACAATTAAGACCGGATCATAAGAGAGGAAGATCGCCGAGAGGCTCTTCAGCGACTGCCAGCGAAATCCAAACACGATGCCTTGCCCTCCGATGGAGATGTCTGACATCGCGCCTCCCACCACCCCCTCAGTCTCGGTAATGCCGTGCACTAGGAGATATGGATGACCCAAGAGGAGCGCCGCCACGAGCCCTGCTGCGAGCGCACCCACACCTGCCAGGAGACGTTGAGGAATCGTCGCGTTGCCGACCCCTTCCTTCAACGCGAAGAGCCAAGCGAGACCGCAGAGCGCAAAGGTCGCCAGCCCGGATTGGTGACATGCGAATGACAGTCCGGCTGCGACGCTACAAGCTATGAGGTGCTTCGGTTTGGAGCTCTTCACATAAGCGGCAGCGGCCCACAGGCAGAGCGCTTGGTAGAAGACCATTGGAACCCACGGTCGCTCTTGAACAGAGAGGTGGATGTGTAGGCATCCAGTCGCCACGAGCCACGCAGCACACCAAGCGCCAGCCTCCAGACCTGCAGCCCGTGCCCCTTTAAACACAGCCCAAACAGTCAAGACCCCATACAAGACGACGACGAGCCGCGCGATGAGGTTCGTCAGTCCGGGGTCACCAATGAGCGCGCTCCCATAGGCCTCCGGGCTATCCCAATCGCCAGAGACACGACCTGCGGCATAGACGACCGCATACGCCGGGACAAAGGTGTAAGGCAAGAGGTTGGGATAGGTCGAGTACTTCCCCACTGGAGGCACCGGGTCCTTATCCCGGACCATCCCAAGCGCCGCTCGCACCGCGTGTGAATCAGGGACGTAACTTCGAGGCAATCCGTGATCCACCGGCACGAGGCGCAGCGCCAAGGGCAAGATGAAGAGCAGCAGCAAAGCCGCCTTCCACGATGTAGTGGTCGCTCCTGAGATGTCGTTTGTTGTGGAGCGCGTGGCGCTCATAGGCAGTTGAGGGCTATCAAGAGCCCTAGAGAACGAGACCCTAGCTTCGCTAGGCCTCTGGATCGACCTCGAAGCGGGCTAAGAAATCATCCGTCTTCTCAACGTCGTCTAGCTTGGTGATGAGGAGCTCCATGCTCTCCATAAAGTTCATCTTCAGCAGCACGCGGCGCAGGGTCGTGATCCGACGATGCCGTTGGCTCGTGAAGAGCTTCTCTTCTTTCCTCGTCCCAGACTTCTCGATGTCGATAGCTGGAAAGATTCGGCGATCAGCGAGCTTACGATTGAGAACGATCTCACAGTTGCCGGTCCCCTTGAACTCCTCGAAGATCACTTGGTCCATACGGCTGCCGGTGTCAACGAGAGTTGTCCCCACGATGGTCAAGCTCCCTGCCGTCTCTGTGTTACGCGCGCTGCCGAAGATCTGGCGCGGGCGTTCCATAGCACGGCTGTCTAGGCCGCCTGACATCGTCTTGCCGCTCGTCCCCTTGTGATTGTTATAGGCGCGAGCGAGACGAGTGATGGAGTCGATGATGAGCACTACATCCTCTCCCATCTCAACGAGTCGCTGAGCGCGCTTCCAGACAGCCTCTGCCAACTCAACATGGTGCTTCGGCGTCTCATCAGTCGTAGAGACAAACACGGCTCCTCCCGTGGAGCGCACCCAGTCCGTCGCCTCCTCAGGTCGCTCGTCGACGAGCAACACCATGAGGTGAACGTCTGTGTAGCCCTTCTCGATTCCAGCGGCGAACTCTCGCAAGAGGATGGTCTTACCAGAGCGAGGCGGCGCGACGATGAGCGCCCGCTGTCCGCGTCCGATCGGCGAGAGGACATCGATAACACGCATCGCGGTGCTATCTGTGAGATCTCCAGTGGCGTAGTGAAAGTCAGGATCAATCGACGTGAGCGACCTGAAGTCCGCGATCGTTTGGACCTCGCGCGGATCTTTCCCGTCCACCTTCACGACGTCATTGAGCTGGAATTTGTATTTCTGTCCACGCCCCAAGGGACCCTCAAGGAGGGAGCCATCGCGCAGTTTGTACTTCTGGATCAGTCGCTGCGGAACGTAGATGTCCTGCTTGCTCGGCAGCAGCATCCGCTCCGGGTCCCGCAGGGTCCCATATTTACCCGGCTCGAGGATGAAGAT
>JAPKBY010000215.1 GCA_028823185.1 Planctomycetota bacterium | reverse complement strand
TGGCAACTGCCTGACGGCAGCGTGCGCTTCAGCCTCTCTGATGAATACGCCGAAGGTGGCTGGGTCCTAGGACCGCGCCTCGACGCGAGGCTCACCCCAGGCGGCAGCGTTGAGTATCAGCCCAGCGGAGCTCTAAAGAACCACTCTGGTGGAGTACGAGTGCACGCTGCAATCGAGCGCTGAGAGAGCCTGCGGCCCGCCTCAACCGCCCAACTGACGCATAGGGATGGCCCCTTCGCGCTGCAACTCATAGACCGGGGGTTTAGCGTCCGCTGAGGTACGCAGCAGCCCCATCAAAAGTTGAGCGCGCTCCTCCTCTTCAACCGGAGCGCGCAGGGCCCCCACCAAATCCAACACACCTCCGGAGAGAAGGCAGGAGCGAATCTTCCCGTCGGCTGTAACACGTAAGCGATTGCATCGATCACAGAAAGGGCTCGTGATCGCACGAATGAAGCCCACTCGCACGCCACCGACAAGGGAGAGCTCAGCGGGGCCTCCATTCTTATCCTGAGCGATCGGCTGCAGCTCACCGAACTCGTCCACGAGCTGCTGTCTAATTTGTGCAGGGTCCACTCTCCACGACGTGAGTCGCGCATCATCCATCGGCATATGCTCGATGAAACGAATCTCTAAGTCTTCCTCTTGGCCCAGTCGCACGAAGTCACAGATCTCGTGGTCATTGACTCCGCCCAAGAGAACGACATTCAGCTTCCGCCTTGGAATGCCAGCCACCTTCGCGGCGCGCAGGCCCTCCATGACTTGCGACACAGAACCAGCCCCGGTCAGCTCACGAAAACGAAGAGGATCGAGGCTGTCTAGGCTGACGTTCACGCTCCTCAGACCAGACTGAGCGAGCTCCTCTGCAGCATCAGCCAAGAGCAATCCATTCGTCGTCATCGCGACCTCAACGATCTCTTTCGTGGCGACAATGTTCCTGACGACCTGGCCGAGGTCTCGTCGCAAGAGCGGCTCACCACCCGTGAGTCGTATCTTGCGAAAGCCAAGGCGCTCTCCGGCGACCTTTACGAGCTCCCCGATCTCATCGGCAGTGAGGGTCTCTTTGGGCTCCTCTTGGAGCGTGCAGTAGGTACAGCTCATCTGACATCTGTCCGTAACGGAGATGCGCAGATAAGTGACGTTGCGGTGAAATCGGTCGATCATCTAATGAGTCGAGAGCAGCTAGCTGCCCTCATTAGCGAGCCTTTGCCTTAAGAAGCCGGCGCGGAATCGATCCCGCTCCGAGACGTCCAAGCTGGCTTCTGAATCAGATCCGCCTGGAGCGAGAGCTTGAAGATGGCCTCGCTGGACCTGAATGCCCAGCTCATTTAAGAGGGTCAAGGAGGGACCGTTCTCAATGGCCAGCTGTTTCCCCAGCCTCACGTTAGAGAGGTGAGCTAAGGCCGTCTCGGTCGGCATCGCGCGTGCCGTCCGGAGCAGTCCGATAGAGCGGCTTACACGATCCCGAAGCGCTGCGCCTTGATCCTCGAGCAGAGCGGAGCGCACCGTCCGTTCAAAGTTGATGATCACCGGAACGAGAGAGCGGAGATCATCGATCAGGTCATCTTCCGTTCTTCCCAGCGTCACCTGATTCGAGACTTGATAGAAGTCGCCAGCAGCCTTGCTGCCCTCGCCATAGAGACCACGCACTGCAAGCCCCGTGCGTTGAGCAGCAGCAAAGACCTTCTCCAGCTCGCTGCGAACAAGGCTCAACCCGGGGAGGTGCAACATGACTGAGGCACGGAGCCCCGTGCCCACGTTTGTTGGACAACCCGTGAGATATCCGAGGCGTTCACTCACCGCGAAGTTCACCCGGTTCTCCAAGAGACGGTCAACGGCTTGAGCCGAACGCCAGGCTCGATCAAGATCGAAGCCAGCCTCGATCGCCTGCACACGCAAGTGGTCCTCTTCATTCACCATCACCGACAGCGTCTCATTTTCACCGAAAGCGACCGCTCGACCCGGCAGGGCCTTCGCCGAATCTTCGACGGGAGCCATGTCTCTGCTGATCAAGTGTCGCTCACGCAACATCAAGCGCAGCACGACTGGCGCGTCTTTCATCTCCACCCAGAGCGTCTCGCCATCTAACTCGATGCTCAGAAGGTGCTGCCTGAGGACTTCGCAGAGCTCCTTCGCTGCCGCCTCACCCAAGCGAGAGACGAATGAAAAGCCCTCGACATTCCGCGCCAACCTCACCCTGCAGGAGACGACGACATCCGATTCCGGACCTTCGCTGGTGAGCCAGCTCCCTACACGGGAGGCCAGTCGGTGGACATCAATAGGAGAGAAGGGCATTTTTTGGGTCGGCAGCGGCAGGAGGCTGCCGAGGGATCTCATAGCCTATCCTCCAGACCTTCCCTAGCGTACCCATTCCCTTCAGCTAGTGAGCTTGCCCAAGGCACGATCAGGTGCCATGCTTCTAACAGCAGGAAGCCCAAGTGGACTCATCCCAACTCATCGTACTGGCCACCCTCGCGGTAGCCCTCGTTCTCTTCATAACGGACGCCCTCCGCTATGAGGTGATCTCAGTTGGAGTAGCCGTGATCTTGGCTGCTACACGAGTCCTAGAGCCGGAGGAGGCCTTCAGCGGCTTCTCCTCCCCAGCGGTCTTCTTGGTGGCAGCAATGTATGTCTTCGGGGCGGCATTCACGCGCTGGGGCGTAACAGAATCCATAGGCCAGAGATTCCTCGGTGGCACCGAACAGAGCGAGCGAATGCTCGTTTTCCGGATCGTCATGCTCTCTGGGCTGCTCTCCAGCTTCCTCTCAAACGCTGGCGTGGTCGCGATCCTAATCCCTGTGCTCGGCACCCTCTCTAGGGAGACCAAGATCCCTGCGTCGAGGCTCTTCATGCCGCTGGCTTACGGCAGCTTGCTCGGCGGACTCGTCACCTTGATCGGCACCTCCAAGAACCTAGCGGTCAACGCCGTGCTCGTCGACTGCAACGCCGAGCCCTTTGGCCTCTTCGACTTCTCGCTCCTCGGCATCTGCCTCCTCTCCATAGGCGGACTCTACTTCCTTGGGCCCGGCCTCTACTTGCTGCCAAAGAAACGAGAGGAAGAGTCTCTCACCGAGCACTATCACGTGCGCGAGTTTGTCACTGAGATGCTAGTGAAGCCTTCGAGCACGCTCATCAATCGAACGGTGGGCGACGTCGAGCTCCTCAAAGACCACGGGGTCAGCGTCCTCGGAATAGCCAGACCCGACTCCAGCGTGATCCTCGCCCCAGGCGCCTACAACCGGATCCAAGCAGATGACACGCTCATCCTCCAAGGAGAGCCAGACGCCATCCTCGCGGCGCGCAAGGCCCTCGACCTTCAGTCTGCCGACCCGATTGAGGTGGGTGGATCCACACTGCAATCGGCCGACGTCGCCCTTGTAGAGGCGATCATCCCGCCTGGATCCTCACTGCTTGGGCGCTCGCTGAATGAATCTGAATATCAGGCCCACTCGAGCCTCAACGTCATAGCGCTCTCAAAAGGCGGTGAACTGCAAAGCGCCGGCATCCGTCAACTTGCCCTTGAAGTTGGCGACACGCTCCTCATTCAAGGGCACCTTAGAGACATAGAGCGCGCCAAGCGCGACAGAGAGATCGTCATCCTTGAGCAGAAGAAGCTGCAGCCGATCGGACGCGGCGGACTCCTCACTGTCTCCGCTCTCGTCATCGTCTTGCTCGTCTCGCTCACTGGCGTCATGGACATCTGGGTCGCAGCCTTAGCTGGAGCCTTATTTCTCGTCGCGGCGCGCGTGATCGCCCCCAATGAAGTCCACCAAGCCATCGACTGGACCGCCTTGATCATGATCGGGGGAATGCTCGCCTTGGGCAAGGCCTTCCAGCACTCTGGACTCGCTGACGAGGTCGCCATATTCATTAGCGCATTCGGAGGTAGCGGAGCCTTCGGGGGCCCACACCTCATCCTCGCTCTCTTCCTGGTAGTCACTGGGCTCCTCACCCAGCTGACGACTCACATCGCCGCGGCGGTGATCATGGCCCCCATCGCTGTCTCCACAGCAGCGGGCATGTCGATCGGCGACCGTCCATTCCTCATGGCCGTCTTAGCCAGCACGACCTTCGCCTTCATGTCACCAGTTGCACACCAGGCAAACACGATGGTGATGGGTCCCGGCGACTACCGCTACAAGGACTTCCTACGAGCTGGAACGCCGCTCACGATCCTGGAATACATCGCCGCCTTCTTCCTCATCCCGGTCTTCTTCCCCTTCGGGGGCTGAGGC